>JBLHRT010000168.1:0-6432 GCA_047626255.1 Candidatus Azotimanducaceae bacterium | reverse complement strand
GATGCAGCAACGGATCAACTGGTATACGAGGAAACTGACCGATCTTTCTATACCGCTGTTAGCACGACCCGCTCGAATGCTTTTATCGTGATTAATCTGTCGAGCACCGATAGCACCGAAATTCGCCTGATTGATAGTCTACAGCCCGACAGCGCACCATTGATGTTTATGGCGCGGCAGGCAAATCACCAATACCGTATTCGGCATGTGTCGGGCACTTTTTACATTCTCACGAATTGGCAGGCTATCAACTTTCGCTTGATGAAGGTTGATGAGGCGCAGTTGAATAACCAAGCCGCCTGGCAGGAGGTGATTGGGCACCGGGTGAATACGTTGTTGCAGGATACAGAAGTATTTAATGATTACTTGGTGGTGAGTGAGCGCCGTGAAGGATTGCCCGTGCTGAGGGTGATTCGACGTGACAACGAGGCCGCGCCAGGGCGCATCATCGGCTTTCCTGACCCAACCTACACGGCCCGGCTTCACAGTAACCCTGAAGTTGACTCCGTGAAGCTGCGCTATGTGTATTCAAGCCTGACAACGCCCGAATCTGTGTATGAGTACGATATGGACTTGGGAACCAGCGTCTTGCTCAAGCGAGACCGCGTTGAAGGTGACTTTACACCCCAGCGCTATACCTCTGAGCGTATTATGATTGAGGCGCGGGATCAGACTCAGGTACCTGTTTCGCTGGTCTATCGCACAGACTTGTTCAAGCCACATGAGAACCCACTGTATCTGAATGCTTATGGTGCTTATGGTTTCGCCAGTGATGCTGAATTTCAATCGATTCGGTTGTCGCTGCTGGATCGCGGCTTTGTGTTTGCCATCGTGCATGTGCGTGGTGGCGACGAGTTAGGTCGCAACTGGTATGAAAACGGGCGGCTGATGAACAAGCGCAATACCTTCTGGGACTTTATGGATGCGACAGACCAGCTGGTCGACAAGGGTTACGGTGACCAAGACCAGGTGTTTGCCATGGGCGGCTCTGCGGGTGGTTTGCTGATGGGCGTGTTGGCCAATGAGGCGCCAGAGAAGTATCTGGGTATTATTGCTCATGTGCCCTTTGTTGATTTGGTGACCACCATGCTCGATGAATCAATTCCGCTGACCACGGGTGAGTTTAGCGAGTGGGGCGATCCCCGGGAATTGAGCTATTTCAACTATATGCTGTCGTACTCGCCTTATGATCAAGTCAAAGCTCAGGACTACCCGAATATGTTTGTCACGGCGGGCTTGCACGACTCACAGGTACAGTATTTTGAGCCGCTAAAATGGGTATCGCGGCTGCGCAAGATGAAAACTGATGATAATCTTGTATTGTTGGATGTGAACATGGATAGCGGTCATGGAGGTGCGTCTGGTCGATATGCACGCTATCAAACTGATGCTTTGGAATATGCCTTTGTGCTTGATTTGCTAGCGCAGCAGTGATGTGACTGTATGATTGTGCCTGCAAGCGGAAAAAAACTACCGAAACGTACTATACTCATACTGTCATGCACATAATTCATTCCACTAAGTACGCGATTTTTCGGGTTATATTGGGCCTACTCACCATCGGTTGTCTGGCCGCCTGTGGTGGAGGCGCGACGAGTTCGCCGTCGCAGATCGCTGCTTCCCCAGGGACGACACCGACACCCGTAACGCTGCCACCTGTCACCCCTGCAACAAATCCCGTGGTCGTCAATTATATTCTCGATCGGTTCTTCTCGAATAAAACCTTTACGGGTATGCGTTCCTTGATCATGCCAGCGTCCCCGGCTAATCCGTTGGCGACGAGCATGATTGATTGCGCGGTGCTGGTGACCGAGGCAAATCTTTGCAGCTTTAATCAGCTACCGTTGCTGGGCATGGCGACCAGCGCGCCGACCATTGACCAGGTGATGGATCGCGTGTTGGTTTCGCATGACTGGATGGCAGTGCGTATGCGTGAGGTGCTCACACAGATGCCGCCGGAAGTATTGCTGATCATGCGCGGCGTAACCGCCATTGTGATTTCCTACGATATTCGGCCGTCTTTCTACTGGCAGGGCACCGGGGCTATCTACATCGACCCGGATCGTTTGTGGCTGACGGCAGCAGAAGAGCTCAGCATTGATCCCGCGCCAGATTTCCGTCAGGATTTGGGTAATGTTTTTGCATTTCTCATCCCGGCGCGGTATGTGTTGACAGATGATGTTGATTTGAGATCGATGCCGCGTAATCTCGATTCGGTATCTCTGCGCATGGCAGCATTGTTGTACCATGAACTCGGTCACGCTAACGATTTTTATCCACCTGAGCAGATTAACCAGATTGATCGCACCGTACCCATGTACAAGGCTGTGCTGACGGGTAGCCGACCATCTAACCTACTGCGTGGCAGTTTGCCCTTGACGTCGTCCGTGATGAGCCGTCTGGCTGGTGTCGCCTTTCGGTCTGATGTTGTGCGTGCCGACGATCAACGACTCACATCAACGGATATCGCCGGAATATTTCCGCTGGATATTGCCAACGACTTTTATAGCTATAGCAGTGAGCGTGAAGATTTTGCCATGCTGTTCGAAGAAGCGATGATGTTTTACAGTTTTGGTATCGCTCGGGATGTGGCTGTAACCAATTTACCTGAGGTGCTCGAGAGCTGTTCTCAGCTGCTGGTCGCCTGGGGTGAGCGGTATCGTATTTCTCAGTCGAGTATCCTGCCTCGTGCGCAGTTCGCGGTTGAGTCGGTACTGCCGGAAGTCGCGCCGGCAGTTATGGCTGGGTTAACGGCACTATCACCCCAACCGATGCGTGTGGGTGAGGACTTCTGCGCGAACATTTCTCAGGCGTCATCGGCGAGTCGAGAGCTACGTCAATCCGGCACGTCGGGGCAGGCGCTGTTACCGGCATACTTTCCACCTTACCTGTAAGCCGTCGCCTTAATCACTTGTTCTGTGTAGACGTCTGGCGCAGGTCTCGCGAGGCAAGGTCTATCCTGAATTGTGATTCCGGTATGGCAGTGCACAGCTCACGCAGTGTCTTTGGCAAATCCAAGTCCTGCAGGCCAACAAAGTGCTGGCCATCGTAGCGCCCGAAAACCAAAAATTTATGGCCCCGCGCCGACAACAATGCGAGCGCAACATCACGCTGGTCGATCTGGTTATTGTAGTATTTTGGGTCAGCGATGCGCTCGATGGTGTCGCTACCCACCACAAAAGTAACCCCGGGGAATAGGTCGGACTTCTGTACGAATGTGGGTGCGTTCGTGAAGATCATGGGTAAACCTTCAGTACCTGCCTCGCGTTGTTGTAGGTCAAGATAGTCTAGCGGTGGCTTGTCGACATTGAAGGCTGACACCTCCAGCACGACAGGCACGCCTAGGTGTTTAGCCGCGATGGCGGCCATTTGCCTGTGCCCATCATGCAGGGGATTAAAGGAGCCTGGAAACAGGGCCTGAGGTGCTGCCGCCGATGGCCAAGTGGAGGTCGGTGCGCCGTGAAACAAGGCTTGCCATGTGACTGGCGCCCAAGCCTGCCGTTGTGACAGAAGGTCATCATCGTTAAGGCCTTTGATCTCACTGCTATTGATCGCACTACTATTTGTCCCACTATTAATTGTCTCGCTACTATGAACCTTAGCTCGTGCATCGGGCCCGATTGCTAATTGGGCCTGGTACATGATGCGCCAGATAAGCTCGGCGCACAGGGCTTCCTGGGCTGGCCGGTCGCGCTGGTTGGATGTCAGTGTCAGACTGGCCTCAAAGGTTGTTGTGAGGCTTTGTACGGCCACAAAACAACGGTCAGTACCACGTCTGGTACGGTCTGTGGTCAGTGCGGCGCAGCAGCCGAGGCCAAACAGGGGTGTGGGTAGATCGCCCTGCAGCACTCGGCAGCGCTGGAATGCGGCCATGGCCATGGCTCTGGCTGTCGCGGGGCCGGCCGCTTGTAGGGGCGCGTGCCCCAGATAGCTTGCTAGCGCTGGCGGGGCATAGGGTATGGTCGCTTCAATCAAGGTTCTTGATGCGCCAGAGACTTCTAGCAGGCCGCTAAGTGCGCCACTGCCGCCCCCGGTGGCAGCAATAACCCAGAGGCCTGGCGTGTCGTGTATGGCTTGAATGAGTTCCCTGGGCATACGGTTTTCCGTGTTGCGGTGGCGCTAACGCGCGGGTTCACGTCAGTTTATCTGACTATAGCGCTGATCTGCATGAGTCCCCGGTCTATCAGCGAGAAATCTATGCAGGTTATGGTCGCCTTATCGTCAGATAAGGGGGTTGGCCCTTTCGCTCAGCGCCTGAATCGGGATAATACCGAGTCCGAGCGATCCATAAAAGGCCGAGAGTACGATGTCACATAGCGCTACACGATCGCTGAAGGTTTTCCCGCTAAAGGCAGCTTATGCGCTGTTGTGTTTTTCCCTGATAGGTTTTGCGTTGCAGGGTCGGGCAGCATCTATTGATGTACCCGTTTTATCGCCCGAGCAACTACAGAACTACCAGTTCCCGAGTGAGCCTGATGCTGGATATCATATTGAGGACCTGTCTTTTGGCCAGATCCACGTGATGGATAAACAGCGTGTGGATATCAAGGAGTTGATTGGGCGCCGTCTGCGCATATTATCGATGAGCGGCACGAAGCGTGATTTACAGCATTTTCAGGCGGTGGTGGATCGGCGTCTCTTGCGTTCCGACCAGACGGTTGAATGGCAAGCCCTGGGTGTGGTGTTTGGCGATCTGTTGGTCAAAGAGTTTGGTCTGCAGTGGGTAAGCTACGAAGATGAATTGGGCGCCAGCAAGGCGTTGCGTTGGCGTACGACTGATAATTTTATATTTCCGGTCACTGTCTTTTCTAAGCGTGTGCAGTTCGGGGAGAGAATCAAGGTAGCCGAGATATATAGCGCGCTAGAAGCCGAGGTCGTTCGTTTTAAACGCCTGTCGCTCAATGGTCCGCCAACATAGCCCGTTAAGATAGCCCGCCAAATATGGCCGAGCAAAGATAGACGATCGAAAACGCTAAGTCGGGGCTCCCTATAAGGCGCGATTCGGGCTAATATAGCGTGTATACTGGGTTTGCATTCAAGTGATATTGGACACACAGGTCCGGTGTTTTTATAGCACAGTCGTTAATCCCTGAAAGGGCAAGAAGGTAAGTCATACCATGTTAAAAAAATTGATTCAACGTCCGCTGAAATTCCTGTTCGTCGATTCCACCGTTAATATCCTCGGCGATTTGTTCGAGCAGCCACTAGTGATGTGGGCGTTTATTGGCTGGGGCTGGATCGCGATTCTAGTGATGGCCGCGAGTATTGTCAGTCAAGTGGCAGCGCTTCAATAGCAGTCGCATAATACCCATTGGCTTCATGGCCATGGTCGACGTTCTGCTCGCTTAACCACGCTGGGCACGCCTTGCAGGGCGAGCCCAGCGCGAGGCCCAGGTCAGGCCGAGGTGAGTAAGCGTTCGAGTTCAATGATCACGAGATCCCCAAACTCTGTGGTAGAAACCTTCTTTGCTCCAGTGCTCTCAGTACCAGAGCGCTTATTTTCAGGTTCATGAACCGACAGGTCTGCCGTTGTGTAGCCTGCCTCAAAGACGCTGCGCATGGCGGCCCAGACAGCATCTGACTCAGCCTTCAAGCCGAAGCTCATATCCAGCATCATAGCGACACAACCAATCATGGAATAAGGGTTGGCGACGTTCTTGCCCGCAATATCAGGGGCGCTGCCATGGGAGGGTTCGTAGTAAGCTTTTTCGGGGCCAATACAGGCAGAGGGCATCAGGCCCAGGCTACCGAGAATGCCGCCACCTTGGTCGCTGAGAATATCACCAAACATATTTTCCATGACCATCACATCAAATTGACCCGGATTGAGGCACAGAGCCGTGGCGGCGGCGTCGACTAACAGGTGAATGACTTCCACATCCGGGAAATCAATGCGCACCTCTTCCAGCACTTCATTCCAGAACACACTCGACATCAGGACGTTGCTCTTGTGGATATTGTGCAGCACACCTTTGCGCTGACGCGCCTGTTCAAAGCCGATGACCAGAACCTGACGTATCTGGTCCTCGTCATATTCAAGGGTTTCTTTCACATAGCGTTTGCCATCGGCGTTTACGCCACGTTCCTTGGCGCCAAAATACAGGCCGCCCACCAGCTCTCTGATCAACAATATATCGATACCGTTGGGAATCACCGACTGCTTCAGCGGTGAAAAGTGAGACATATCTGGGCTGAGATAGATGGGCCGAAAGTTGGCGTAGGTGTTGTACCTCGCTCGCAGCGGCAATATAGCGCCACGTTCTGCTTGCTCATCGACGGGTATTTTTTGTGATTCTGCATGGCTCAGGCCGACGGGCCCTTTTAAGATTGCGTCAGCGGTGTCACACGCCAGCTTCGCCTCGTCCGGGAATGCTTTGCCATGAGAGAAGTAGGCGCCGGCGCCGAAGGGCGCTTCAAGCAGCTCGAACTCGA
>JBLHRT010000167.1:0-6435 GCA_047626255.1 Candidatus Azotimanducaceae bacterium | reverse complement strand
CGCTTTATGCGTGAGGGAATGAGCCGCAGGCAGGCCGCGCTGGCCAGTTCACGACAATTGCTGACGCCGATTATCGGCATGTCGATTACGCTGGCGGCAGTGTATGTGCCTATTGGGTTTTTATCCGGCCTAACCGGTGTGCTAATCAAAGAGTTTGCCTTTACACTGGCTGTGGCTGTATTGATCTCTGGATTGATTGCGCTGACTTTGTCGCCCATCATGAGTGCCTATGCGAGCCCGGCCCGTGGCAAGGAAGGTGCTATGACGCGGTGGGTGAATGCGCGCTTCGACGGGCTGCGCAGACGTTACGAGCTTTTGTTGTCGCACAGTTTGAACTGGACGCCACAGGTGCTGGTTTTCGCGTTGGTTTTTTCATTGTTGGCGATTCCTTTTCTACTGTTTTCACAACAAGAATTGGCACCTATTGAGGACCAGAGTAGTATTTTTGTGATCGCGGCTCCACCTCCTGAAGCCTCGTTAGAATATACTCACGAGCATATGCATGATGTGGTGGATGTCATGAATGGCCTACCTCAGGCGACGTATATGTGGCAGATTTTGGAGCCAGGCGCCGCAAGAGGAGGTCAACAATTTGTCGATCCTGGAGAGCGTGATTTCACGACGCTCGATATGATGGGTTTGACGTATGGCCGGTTGTCGAAGGTACCTGGCCTGCAGGCATTCCCCAATTCCTCGCCGTCGCTGCCTAGCGCTGGTCGATTTTCCGTCGAGTTGGTTGTCACGGCCGCGGCCACTGCTGAAGAGATGCAGCCCTATGCTGAAAAACTGCTGGCTGCTGCCTATGCGACCAATCTATTCTTATTCGCTGATACCAATCTAAAGATCGATTTTCCTCAGGCCTATTTTGAGCTAGACCGGGACCGTATCGCTGACCTGGGGTTGACTGTGGCGGGCGTCAGTCAGCAGTTGTCGACCTATCTATCTGGCAATTTCGTCAATCGTTTCGACCTAAATGGTAAGGCTTATCGGGTGATTCCTATGTTGGAAGACAAGGACCGTTTGGATATTTACGCCTTGCAGGATCTCAAAATACAAACGCCCGCAGGCGCATTGGTACCGTTCTCGTCGATGGCACGTCTGGAAGAAAAGGTTGGTCCACGGGTGTTAACAAAATTCCAGCAGCGCAACGCCTTCACATTGTTCGCGGGCATGATTCCGGCGTATACGAAGGAGCAGGGACTAAGCGCCATCGAGGCGGCAGCCGCGGATATTTTGCCCCCGGGTTATGTGATTGATTACGCAGGTGAGTCGCGACAGATTCGACAAGAGGGCAATACACTGTTCGGTGCGCTGGGTTTGTCTCTGGCCTTTGTTTTTCTGGTCCTGGTCGTTCTCTTTAACCGCTTTAGAGATCCGTTGGTGGTGCTGCTGGGGTGTGTGCCGTTGGCCTTGGCGAGTGCGCTGATGTTTACCTTTTTGGGTTGGACCACGCTCAATATATATTCGCAGATTGGCTTGATCACGTTGATTGGCTTGGTCACTAAGAACGGCATTCTTATCGTGGAATTTGCGAACCATTTGCAAAGTCAGGGGCTGAGTAAATTTGAGGCCATCCTGCAGGGAGCGAGTGTCAGGCTGCGTCCGGTACTGATGACGACCGGGGCGACGGTGGTGGGCCATTTCCCATTGGTGTTGGTCACAGGCGCTGGCGCTGAAGCGCGTAACAGTATTGGCGTTATTTTGGTGGCCGGCATGTTGCTGGGTACGTTCTTTAGTCTGGTTATCCTGCCGAGCATGTATTTGGCGCTGGCATCTAGTCATCAGCCAGAGGCTGATGAAGAGCCTGTGGCTAGGGGTGATTTGACCCTTGATGGTTCGCGACCGGGTAGCTGAATCCGACCCCTAGTCACTTCGTCATCCTTTCATAGTTGAGTATCTAGGAGTCGCCGATGGCAGAGGATGCACACAATCGCAATCCATTAGTTGTTATGATTTTGCCCTATATCCGTGGCCATCAACGTGGCTGCACACTGCTGGCGCTAGTGAATCATTGTGAGGCGGCGCTGCAATCGCTGGTATCGGGCAGCGCTATGAGTCGTGCCTTTGAAAAGAATTTTTTGGTGATGAACGGTTTATATCAATTGCAACAGCAGTTGTTGAGTGAACATGGTTTGTACCTGTCGATTTCGCCGATGGATATTCACATTCAATTAGGCGCGCGAGTTGTTGGCAATAACGATGTGGCGCGAGACGCGTCTCTGGCAAGTTACTATCTCGACTGGAATAACTTGGTGCAGACGACTGAGCAGGATATCGCGGAGCTGTTAGCTGATTTCTGGCGGGGAGTGACTTCCACCGAAAAAGTTGATTGGGCCGCATCTGTGCTTGGTGTAATTTTACCCCTTCAGAAAGGAGCTGTGATATCGGCCTACCGCGCACAGGCGTCGATAACGCATCCGGATAAGGGCGGTCGCCATGAAGATTTTGTCGACGTTAGGCAAGCCTATGAGATTCTGTTAGCTCAGTGTCGTAACGACGAATAAATCTGCTGACTACCGATCATGCTAAACGGACGGCTATCAAGGAATCAGTATGAATTCCGTTTGACGACCATTAATGTATTGCGCGCCTTGTTCACTAAAGAAGGCATATTCTTCGAGCGTTATGCGTATTTCTTTGTCCCACTCTGCGAGATATGTTGCCGCGTTAAGTTCGATAGCGTACGCCGTGTTCAGGTGTAATGGGTATTCGCCTGAGCAGGAAACGCTTTCTTTTCGCCGGGCATCAATACATAGGCGTGTTGTTGGGTGTCAGTGTTGAGGCGTAGATGCTTGATGCCGAAATCAACGTGGAGCAGGTCGCCGGGTTGAATGACTCTGTTAGAGAAACCTTCGGCAATAATTTCACGAGCGATGCGGCAAATTTGTGGGTATATCTGCATCTCCAACGCCGTGCGAGTCTTCAGCCAGGCGACCGCCAGTCGTTCAGCAGATGTGATACGTTTGCGGTACTTGCTTGGCAAACTATCGTTGAGTAGCTGCAGCTCTGTGGCAACGATGCCGTCGGCTAGGCCCCAGTAGTCAGATTGATTGATGCCAATTTTCTTCGGCTTGCGTTCGACGACAATCTCAGCAAAGCGTTTCCATTGATCAGGTTCCTCTTCAGTAATGGACCCCAAAAATCGGACCATCATTGGACGAGTATAAGTGTTTCTCTCCATGATTGGCATATTGCTACGGAGAGAAAATGAGGCGACAGAGACGCACGCAAAAACCAGAGTTTAAAGCGAAATTTGCGCTAGCGATTGTTCAGGACGATCTGACGATGGCAGAATTGGTTAAGACGTTCGATGTTCACGTCAATCAAGTCACAGAGTGGAAGACGCAATGACTATGCAGCGCACCTGAGGTGTCTGGAAGTACGATCAATAGCAAAGAAGGATCTGAGTAAAGCTAATCAGGCGCACAAAGTTTATCCTTACCTGCTGCGCAACCGGATCATTGATCGGCCGAATCAGGTTTGGTCGACGGATATCACCTATATCCCGATAGCGCACCGGAATTTTTCAACGCAGATGTGGGAAGCCAGGTCGCTAGTGAGGACCTTACGGGAGTTCTGAAATTAAACGATATCGCTATCAGCATGGATGGCAAACGACGTTGGGTCGACCATGTATATGTAGAACGTTTGTGTCCTAGCGTGAAATACGAGGAAGTTTATCTCCATGCGTTCGATGACATCAGAGCTGCCAAGAAGTCATTAGGTCACTACTTTGAATTTTACAATGCAGAGGAAAGCATCCGTCGTTGGGAGAGCACGCGCCTGATCGAGTGTACTATGAGGCGGTGGAACGGATGGTCGCGTAGATGAGCTGGAGAATATCCATTGCGCGGTCCAATTATTCGGGTCCACTCAGAAGAAGGTAGGCGGCAGTGTGCAGCAGCTACAACGGTTCTTGAGTGGTAAGTTATGCTAGGCCACTAAAGCTAGCGGAACTGAGGGCCATGGAGTTTGAGTTAAAAACGATTGCTCTTCTTTTTGGATCGTAGGTTCATCATGTTGGTAGGGGCAGGGCGCAAGCTTAAAATACGCGGTGCGTCCGAAGGGGGCCAATAGGTCTAAACCTTAGGTTAGTTTGGGGGGATTACCGACGAGCTGTGTTAAGTTTATGATTATCTGGGAGCTGGAACCAGTATAGATGTCTACGGGCATAAGTGAAGATCCTTGATCTCGCTTCAGAATAGTTCAGCTAAATATGTTGTGATCTAGAATAGGCCCGCGTGCTGTCTCTACTTACGATGCAACATATGTTGTCTCTTTGAGTCGCAAGCGGCGCCGAACTGCGCCTGATGTAGGCAGATGTACTAACGGATAAGGGTAGGAAAATCATGAATCTTACAGAGTTGCGGCGCCTCGCTGAGGCGCGCCTGATATCCAACCCCACGCCTACCGAGTCGCGGTCGTTTGCTGATACACAAAAGTTGCTGCATGAACTGCAAGTTAGTCAAATTGAACTCGAGATGCAGAACGAGGTATTGGCTGAGGATGGTCTGGCATCGTATCGCCACGCCCAACTCTATGAACTTGCGCCCACAGGTTATTATGTCATGGAGCGCAATAGCATGGTCACGCGGACCAACTTGCAGGGGGCGAGCCAGCTGGGGCTTGCGGAATCAGCCATAACCGGCCGACGGTTTCTAAATTTCGTGGCACTCGAACATCGGGCAAGCTTCTGCGACTGTCTGGATAAGGCAGCCGATACGGGAGTCGAGCAAACCTGTGAAATATTAGTGCATGTCAACAAGCTCATCTTGTGGTTTCATGTCGAAGTTAGTGTTGGTGAAACCAAGACGGAATGCTTAGTGACGATGGTCAACATTACACCCCGCAGACTGGCCGAAGAACGCTTGCAGAACAGCGAAGCGCGGTACCGCTCTATTGTCCAATCAGCGCATGATGGCATCTTGCGATTGGACAATGAGGGAAACCTGCTAGAAGTCAATGCGTCGTATTGCCGGTTGAGCGGCTATTCAGAACAAGAATTGCTGACCATGCGTATTGCTGACCTCGAAGTCATAGAGAATATAAACGCAGCAGTAACTTATTCCCAACAACTAGCGAAAGCGGGTGCTGCGCGTTTCATTACACAGCATCGGTCTAAGGACGGCTCTGTTTTTGATGTTGAGGTCAGCAAGCAATATCGCTCAGAAGATGGCGGGCAGGTTGTGGCTTTTATCCATGACATCACCCATCGTGTGGAAGAGCAGGAAAACCTGCTAAAACTTCAGCGAGAAATGAGTCAGACACGCAGAATGGAAGCACTGGAGCACTTGTCAAGGGGCGTAGCCCACAAATTCAATAACCTGTTGACCATCATCACCGGTTATACGGAGCTGGCCCAGAGCACCGACAGCACGCCGGATCCTTCAGAAAGGGCCACGTATTTACAGACCGTACTCGAGGCATCCTATCTAGCCAAGGGTATAGTCTCCCAATTGCTGGCTTTCAGTCGCGCAGACGCTAGCAAGGAGCAGCCTATGAATCTGGCGGCACTAGTAGCAGAGAGTGTAGATTTGGTGCGTAGCATGTTGCCATCAAGTATTAACATCGACTTAAACCAAGCGGAGGATCTACCTGCAGTACTAATCGACTCAGTTCAGATGTTCCAGCTGCTGACGAGTTTGTGCAACAATGCACGTGATGCCATGGCCGGCGCAGGTACGCTGACCATCGACGTGTCATTTGTTCGTGGTTTCAACGAAAACTGTAAACTCTGCCACCAATGCGTCAGTGGTGACTGGGTACAACTCAAGGTTACCGATACAGGTGGCGAGCTTACAGCTCAGGACATGGAACACCTGTTCGAGCCGCTCTATACCACCAAGCCTGCCGGTGAGGGCCTAGGTATGGGCTTGTCAGCGATTCACGGCATTATGGGACGCCCTGATCGGCACGTATTGGTAACGAGCCATCCCGGCGGCACCGAGTTCCGTTTACTCTTTGAGCCATTGGTCTAGCCACAAGCTCCACCGGAAACATTGATTGTGCTACCCAGTCGAGAAAGAACAGGGGTCGGCAAGAAAAATTTGGTTGTGGATGATGAAACCGAACGGGTGAATATTTTGGTGTAGTGCCTTTATGATGAAATTTGGCTTTGCTTGACTTGCCAACAGTGTATACGCCGTCGAGAGCGATCAGGTGTAAATGAACATCTGGATTTAAGGCGCTTCCAAATCTCTGCGCGAAGGTCACAATGCTGCTTCGTGCACTACTAGCGGAAAACTGAGTACGCACTGAGGTACGGTCGCTTTTGAGATCACATGATCATCCAAGTGTGCTGATGTCTCAACCATCGACCATCGACCATCGACCATCGACCATCGACCATCGCGGCAGAATGGGCAGTCGATTTCGCCGATGGATATCCACGTTCAACCGGACGCGCGAATTGTTGGCAATAACGATGTGGCGCGA
>JBLHRT010000166.1:0-6468 GCA_047626255.1 Candidatus Azotimanducaceae bacterium | reverse complement strand
ATCAGAATGATCAGCGCCGCCGCAGGAATCGCTGCATCAATGCTTTGCCGACCCAGCAGCTGCAGCCCTGGCGTGCTCAAGTAAAGCACCAATATCGCCACCGATGAGACCAACACGACCTTGGCGATCCCCTTGACTAACTCCATCAACGCATTCGCTGAAAACATTCGGCCCAATCCCTTGAGTGGACTCATCCGCGAGAGCTTCGGCGCGATGGCGGACGGCGCCACCAGCCATCCCCCTAACGAGATAGGCCCCATAAACGCCGCCAACACCATCACTCCAAAGAACGGCAATAGCACAAACAATGCCTGCATCGCAGAACGTGAAACGTGGGCCTGCATACTATTGACATCAAAGATATCAGCCCTGTTTAGCTTCAAATTATAGGCAAAGACGTCCTTCCCACCTTCAAAGAACATAGGGCCAAAAACCAACAACGCCGTGGCCCCAGCCACCAGTACTATGAGCGTGTTCAATTCTTTGGAACGTGCGACCTGGCCCTCCTCACGGGCCTTTTCTAGCTTCTTAGCGGTCGGTTCCTCGGTTTTTTCCTGGGAGGAGTCTTCATCAGCCACGCCTAGCTCCCCGGTAGTGCGAACATGATACGCATCATCAGCAGCGCCTCAGACACCAGCGAGTGATACTGCGGCAGAAAGCCCGACAGACCAATCCACATAATGATCAGTCCCATTAACATCGTGAAGGGAAAACCCAGCGAAAAGATATTCAACTGCGGTGCCGCACGGGTCATGATACCAAAGGCAAAGTTGATGATAAGAATTGCCGAGACCGCCGGCAGCGCCACAAACAGCGCACTGGAAAACATCCAGGTAGCTACCGATGCCATATCTGACAAACCCTTAAACTGCCATACCGTACTTACTGGCATCACATAGAAACTTTCCATCATGAGCTCTATCGCCACAAGATGACCATCCATGGCGAGAAATACTAATGTTGTTAGATTCAAATAAAACGAACTGATTATCGCCACATTAATACCGTTAGCAGGATCCACCATTGAGGCGAAACCAAGCCCCATCTGCATGGCAATCATTTGCCCTGCAAGAATAAACACCTGAAACAACACCTGAATCATAAACGCCATGCTGACACCAATAAGCACTTGCTCTGCTATGATGACCCACGATTGTAGTGACAACAGATCCACCACTGGCATCTCTGGCAAAGAGCCAGATACCGCGACGGCTAAGGCAGCCGCAAGGCCCGCCCTCACCCGCAATGACACCAGCCGCGTGCCGATAATAGGCATGGCCATAAAGAAGGCGCCGATACGCACTAGCGGCAGCATAAAGCTACTCATCATCCGCAGTAACTCTGCCTCACTCACCATCCAGCCCATCAGCAGCGACTCATCCGATCATCAACGGAATATTCGTCAACAAACGTGTCGCATACTCCATTAGCATGTTGAGCAACCAAGGGCCTAACACCATGATGGTGCCAAGGGTGACGAGTAGCCTAGGCAAAAAACTCAATGTTTGCTCGTTGATCTGCGTCGCCGCCTGAAAAACGCTGACCACCAGACCCACCAGCAAACTGGGGACAATCAAAACCGCAACCATGAGCACGATCATCATCAGCGCTTCCTTGAAAATGTCGAGTACCAGATCTGGTGTCATGCCTACTCCTATTGCAAACCCAATTCATAAATCACAGCACCGAGGCTGTGCTACTAAATGATGCTAAAGACCAAAACTTCCCGCTAGCGAGCCAATAACCATGGCCCAACCATCGACCAATACAAACAGCATTAACTTAAACGGTAGCGAGATGATAATCGGCGACAACATCATCATACCCATAGACATCAGCACGCTGGCAACCACCAGGTCGATGACCAAGAACGGAATGAAAAGAAGAAAACCAATCTGGAAAGCGGTCTTGAGCTCACTCGTCACAAAGGCCGGCGCCAACACAAAGAAGCTGACATCATCAACCGTGTCAGGTTTCTCAGAGCGCGAAATTTGAAGGAACAACGCCAAGTCATCCTCCCGAGTTTGAGACAACATGAACTCACGAAAAGGCACCAGCGCCGCTTGGGCAGCCTCAACCGGAGTTATTTCCTCGGCCAGATAGGGCTGCAACCCCGCTCTGTTAGCTTCCTCGAAAACGGGCGTCATGATAAATAACGATAAGAACAACGCCAGACCCACCATCACCTGGTTAGATGGCGTCTGCTGCAAACCCAACGCCTGACGCAGAATCGAGAAGACGATGATGATGCGCGTGAATGATGTCATCATCATTAACATTGACGGCAGCAAGGTCAGCACCGTCATCATTACCAAAATTTGCAAAGTCACCGTATAGGTGCCGCCCGTCTCGGTCTCGGTCATAGTGATCGCGGGAATACCCAGCTGGCCGGCGCTGTTTGCCAGCGCCTCAAAGGCCTCCGCAGCATCTTCGGCTAGCGCTGGGTGTGCGATTAGCATTAATAACAGCAGTAGAATCCGGGGCATTAGTAAACCTTTGCTCTTTTACACATAAATCAGGAAGCACAGGCTACCTGGCCGATATTGTCCTTGGTATCACTACCCATCCAACAGGCGCCGTTAAACTTGGCTCACACTACCGGTAGACATCATGGTCTGCAGCTTTTGCTGAAAGGCACTTAGCGGTTCGCTGTCATTGACCACGGCCGGCTCAGCAAACACATGTACCGTCTGCAGGCCCGCTGCACTGACCGCCAAGAGAATCTGTGTCTCACCAACCTGCACCAGTAACAACTTCTCTTTCAAACCAATGCCCAGACTTGAGACAACCTTCATAGGACCCGGCGTAGAATTTCTCACCTGCCCGGTACGCCGCAATAAGTAGCCGCCGCCCAAAATGATGGCGACAACCATCGCCAGCGAGAAAACGATTTGTAGTATTTGGTCTGCCATATCAGCCTAATTTCCTAATGCGCTCAGCCGCACTAACAACATCGGTGAGACGAATACCAAACTTCTCATTGACCATCACAACCTCGCCATGGGCGATCAGCGTATCGTTGACCAACACATCCAGTGGCTCACCTGCCATTCGGTCAAGCTCAATGACTGAACCCTGATTGAGCTGTAACAAATTACGTATATTAATCTGGGTAGCACCTACGACCATGCTGATTCTCACCGGAATATCCAGAATGACATCTAGGTCAGGGTTATCCTCGTTGATGACCTTTGGCCTCGACTCGTCCACCAACTCGTCTAGCCCGGCTGACTCAACACTCAAGTCATCACCTTGCTCTTCCATCGCAGCAGCCCAGTCATCAGCCATATCTTCCTGACCCGCGCCACCCGTCACTTCCGCAATTAAGTCGTCTTCTTCACTCATCTGACTACATCCATTGTTATTTCCTTCGTATCGGGTCTAATATTTTAAGCGCCATATTTTCGCCAACAGCACCGAGCTTGGCGTGAAACATAGGCACATCGTTAGCTGTTAATATATGGCTTTCAGGCATATCGAAGGGGATGACATCACCCGGCTGCAAGTCAACCAGGTCACGTAACTGAATGTCACGTTCCGCGATTTTGCAGTTCAGGTCGACTTTACAGTTTAGCACCTCACTGCGCAGGGCAGTCACCCAACGATCATCAACGTCAGACACATCACCTTGCAAACCCGCATCAAGCTGTTCACGAATAGGCTCAACCATCGAGTAGGGAAAAGTGACATGTAAGTCGCCACCACCGCCATCCATCTCAATATGAAAGGAATTCACCACCACGACCTCACTCGGCGTAACAATATTCGCCAGCGAAGGGTTTACCTCTGAACTCACGTACTCAAAATCAACCTCTAGCACATTCGCCCAAGCCTCTTTGAGATCGACAAAAACCTGCTTGAGTACCAACTGCACAACTCGCAACTCGGTGGGCGTAAACTCCCGGCCCTCGATCTTGGCATGCCGACCATCACCGCCGAAAAAGTTGTCCACCAGTTTGAAAACCAGCTTGGCGTCCAAAATAAATAGTGCTGTACCGCGCAGAGGCCTGACCTTCACTAAATTGAGGCTCGTTGGTACATACAAGGTGTGAACATATTCACCGAACTTCATGATCTGAATACCACCGACAGCGACGTCCGCGCTGTGCCGCAACAAGTTGAACAAGCTGACACGTGTATAACGAGCAAAGCGCTCGTTAATCATTTCCAGCGTCGGCATACGGCCGCGAACAATGCGGTCCTGACTGGTAAGGTCCCAGCCTTTGACTTCACCGCTACTCTCGTCCGAGTCTACATCGATGTCACCATCATCAACGCCGTGCAGTAAGGCATCGATTTCATCTTGGGATAGCAAATCCTGTACTGACATAAACTCTCGCTCTTATTTACACGTTGCTTTTCGATTTTTTACTCGCTACTGCAATACCAAATTGGTGAATAGCACAGTCTCAATCCCTTCGCTGCCTGTTTCCACCAGCAATAACTCCTTAATTTTCTCGGTGGCCTCCAATCTTACCTTGGCCTTACCCTCTCTGGTCTGCAATTTCAGGTAGTCTTGGGCGGAAAACACCATGATCAAAGAATTTCGAATCAACGGGTCATGCTTATCCAGACCTTCTATGGTCGCCGGATCACGCGTCACCACTGTCACCTGAACTTGCATGTAGCGTTGGCGATTGTTGGCATCAAACGTGATAATAAACTCTGGACGTAACTCATGATAGATGGGACGTTCCAAAGGAACCGCCTCCGGCGCCTCGCCCTCTTCAGCAACCTCGCCGTCGACCGGCACCTCACTGTCGTCCATCATCAAGTAATACGCCACTCCTGCACCTGCAGCCAATACGACAATGATAGCCACTATAGCCCCTATCACGAGCAGTTTCTTTTTCTTACCAGAACCTTCAGCGGTTTCTTCCACCGCGTCTTGCGTCTCTTCGTCAGCCATAACTACCTACATATTTTGGTGATGATGAATAAGTCTGAACACCCGACAGAACCGTCATTATATTGTCACCAACTACCCATACAAATGACAAAGCAATGACCGTGCCATTATGTGGACGATCAACAAGGAACAAAGCGTGCCAGACACGCTCAGCGCCGCGCAAGGCGGACCGGCGTCGAATATTGCTCCACTATCTAGTGTAGACCGTAATTGGCGTTTTGATGGGGCGCGACTAACAGACCGTGCCGTTAGTCGCGGGGGAAGCTCTAGAGGAAGGTATCGAGCAGGCTTTCGTAGACGCTTTTTTGACAGTACTTGTCAAATAACCTAGGCGTAATAGTCGATCAGACCAACAGCCTCATGTGTAGTTATCTGAGCCGCAAGGTCAGACCCGCCAACGGGGGCCTCACTACGCCCACGGGTTTGTTGTTGTTCTTGCTGTTGCTGTTGCGGCGACTGATCGCTGACCTGGCTGTCGACCAAGGTAAAGCCAGACTGCTCTAACATCTCCCGAAGCCGGGGAATCGACTGCTCAAGCGCATCGCGCACCTGCACAGCATGACTCACAAACTGGACACGCGCCTGATCATGATTGAGGTTCACCTTTACCTCGATGGGCCCAAGCTCCGGTGGGTTCATCCGGATTGTCGCGACCCCGATCCGCTGATTGACCATCATCGACACGCGGCCTGACAAGCCTTCCTGCCAACCAGGGTCACCTAGCCGTGTTGGCAACGCCAACTCCACCAGCGCCGCCGCGGGTTTCACCGCTAAGGGACTTGGCGATTGGCCCAAGGGCGTCAAAGGAGTGGCATCGCTACCACTTGAGGTAGCCGGGCGACTATCAGCAGATTGCATTTCTGCCGCCAGTAGCTTCGCCATCGCCGAGCCATCACCGCTTGCTAGCTTGCCCTCTGCACTGCCTCGAAGGCTTGGCTCAGCGCTTACGCTGCGCCGCGAATCCGCCGTCATGTCAGCTTCGCTCGCCATGCGCTCAGACTGCCTCATCCCATCTGCGGCAGCGTCTGTTGCCGCATTAGCCCCCGGGATCAGTTTGCCGCTGATCGCAGCTGTCGCATCACCCCTGGTCGCCGTAATCGAGGTCGCGCCTAACGATTTTTTATCAATCTGATTTTCCAGCGTGATACCGCCACGATTATCAGTAAGGGTTATCTCGCTACCATCAAGGTCTACAGCTGACGACTCCAGACCCGCTTGCTTAAGTGCTGCCTCGGCAGTCACTTCGGCAAGCTCAGAAGTAGCCTGCTTCTGCGCCAACTCGGGATCAATCTCTACTGACGCTCCGTCAGTGAGTGCAGTGTCTGCACTATCAGCCTCAATCACCAAGGCATTACCATTAGCAATGTCGCCATCGTTATCGCTAGATGCGTCACCCGTTCTGGAGTCAGGCTTGCCTGTCGTCGATGACTGAGACGCGGCAGACATTTTCCCCTGATCGACATTTTCGTTCTTCGTCGGCACCGCACTGCCACCTGCTGCATTTTGGTTGACAGCCTTTGCGACCTGCGCGTAGGCATTGTCACGCGGCGCAGCACCGG
>JBLHRT010000165.1:0-6494 GCA_047626255.1 Candidatus Azotimanducaceae bacterium | reverse complement strand
ATGCCACGGGATTCAATGTTGATCTCGCGCCGTGTGTCGATCTTGACGATGACCCATCTTGCCCTGCTATAGGCCAGCTTGCGCGCAGCTACGGCACAGATCCCGAATTGGTTGCCAACTATGGCCAGGCAATGATCAATGGGCTCAAGGATCATGGCGTATTCTCCTGCATCAAACATTACCCGGGACATGGGCGGGCGCGAGGTGATTCACACACGGGGTTGTTGGATATCACCAACACCTGGTCTGCGGTTGAACTTGAACCCTTTAAACGGTTGGTCGAGCGGGGTGTTGTCGATGCCGTGATGACCTCACATTTGGTACATCAAGACGTCGATCATGGCACGCCGGTGACCTTTTCTCGCCACTGGCTGCAGCGCTTACGCAACGAGGTGGGCTTTGATGGCTTGATCGTCGCTGACGACTTGCACATGGGGGCCATCATTAGCCACTACTCATTGAGCGAGACGGTGATACAGGGCCTCAATGCTGGGCTTGACCAGCTGATGTTTTCTAACAATCCCCTGGCGGCGCAACCTCAAGGCATACGCCATGATGTGCAGGCAGATGTTGAGCAGGTTGTCACTGGGCAATGGCAGGTACCCGACCCGGGTTTGCCTGAAAAGATCAACAGCGCGGTGCTGAGCGCCATCAGCGATGGCCGTCTGACACGAGACGTTATTGAGCATGCCTATCAGCGCGTCACCGCGCTGAAAGCGACGCTTAACACTGTCGAGCAACCATGATTGACGAGCCAACGCGATAGACTACCTACCCAGTTACCTAGTCAGCAATCGACTCAATCACCTCGTCGAGTCAGCGCCATCACACGACACACATAACCGTGGTTCTTACTATCAAAAGTATCCGTTAGCGTGAACCCTTCCGTACGGTAAAGCTGCAACGCCGGCGCATTACCATCAAGCACATGCACTCGGGCGGCACCTTTAATTTGTTGCAACGCATGCCGCAATAGACGTCGGCCAATACCACGCCGTGCGAACTCGGGGTGAACATATAACCAGCCCAGTTGATCGTCCTCGACACCCACAAAACCCACAATAGTGTCGCCGACGCAGGCCACCGTTTTGTGCACCGAGAGAAACTCTGCCAGGTCATCCGCGTCGTCTGCCAGCGGCACAAATGCCGCCGCATCGCATGAGCCCACTAATTCCACGGGCCGAGCCAGATCGTGCACGCCTATCACCGCCGTCTCGTCGGTGTCTGTATAGTCTCGTAGGGTAACCGCTTGCGTCATGATGAGGGCCAATTTTTTGAGAGAGATGGTTTGTGAAAGAGCATGTTACTTAGTCATTTTACCTAGCCATACAAGAGCCCTAATCGAGTACAATCCATCCATGCCTGCTAATCAGCCCGCCAATCTGCGCTACATATCTGCTTATCCAGCATCGCTGCAGGAGCAGGTGCAGCAACTCATCGACAAGCAAGAGCTGGGCGACTTTCTCTTGAAGCGCTATCCCGCGCCGCACTCGATTGCGAACGACAAGGCGCTACGAGACTACGTCCTGGATATCAAACAGCAATACCTAAAAAAGTCAGACCCTCTGAGCAAAATTGTGTTCGACAGCAAGATTCATGTGGTGAACAACGCCTTGGGCTTACACACGTATTTGTCACGGGTTCAGGGCAGCAAGCTGAAAAGCAAAAATGAGATTCGTATCAGCACGGTTTTTAAGTTGGCGCCGGAAGCCTTTCTGCAGATGATCGCGGTGCATGAACTTGCACACCTCAAAGAGAAGGATCACAACAAGGGTTTCTACAAACTGTGCCAGCACATGCTGGCCGATTACTTCCAGCTAGAATTCGATACGCGGTTGTACCTTATTCAGCTGGAAACGTTTGGAGCGATCTACTGAGATCGCCCCAAGACATCAGCCAATACCTTTACCCTTATCTTTCCAGTAGGGTTCACGTAACTCTTTCTTCAACACCTTCATCGCACCCGACAATGGCAACGCTTCGGTACGAACCTCTAACGACTTAGGCAATTTGTAGCCGGCGATGGCATCACGTGAGTGTTCGACAATCGCCTCTAAGGTGATTGAGGCACCGGGCTTTGGCACCACAACCGCATGCACTGCCTCGCCCCATTTATCATGGGGAATACCGATCACCGCCACTTGCGCGACATCCGGGTGAGTCGAAATCGCTGATTCAACTTCCGCCGAATACACATTCTCACCGCCGGTAACAATCATGTCTTTGACACGATCCACTAAAAACAAGTAACCCTTCGCGTCAACATAGCCCGCATCTCCCGAGTGATACCAACCGCCGCGCAGGGCCTCCGCTGTCGCATCGGGCTTGTTCCAGTATTCACGCATGATCTGCCCGCCCTTGATGCAGACCTCGCCAATCTCACCCCGGGGCAACGCGTTGTCCTCACTGTCTTGGATGCTGATGCGCGTGCCAAACGTGGGCTTGCCCACAGAGCTCAGATAAGGAGAACCCGGCTTGTGATCTTCAGGTTGCAACAAGCAAACCGTCGAGCAGCCCTCGGTCATACCATAACCTTGCACCAGTCCCAGGTTGGGCATATCGTCAAGCAGGCGCCTCAAAATTGCTTCGGGCATGGGGGAGGCGCCATAGATTAACTGCTGCATGGAAGCGAAGCGTTCAGGTGCATAACCTTTACTCGCCATGCACAAGCCGACCATGGTGGGCACCATCATGGTATGAGTCACCTTGTGAGCCTCGCACAGCTGTAGCACTCCCTCAGGTGTAAACATAGGGATAAACACCACCCTCCCACCAAATAAAGGCACACTCAGGATACCGCCCATGGAGGCGGCATGAAACATGGGTGTCTGCAGCAGGAAGGTCTCTATCTTCATGCTAGGAATAGACATATGGCCATGATAGGTATTAAGCATTTCAGCTCGGTGCTCGATCAACACGCCTTTGGGCAACCCCGTTGTGCCGCCGGTGTACATCAACACAACAGGGTCTTGTTCGCCGGGCTCAGCTGGGTATATCGGCAAAGCAGCGCTCAGTATGGCTTCATAACTCAGATCAAAAGCAACATCACCCTCGCCTATCAATACCACCTGACGAATGGGATCAGCCGACATGTGCTGCCGCGCCGCGGCTACCAATGGGGCGAACATCGCATCAACAAAGACAACGGTCGTGCCCGAGTCCTCAATAATGTAGGCCAGCTCCTTCGGTGCGAGACGCAGGTTTAACGGGTTAATGATCCCCGCACCCATAAAGGCGGCGTGCCATAGCTCCAAATATTGATGACTGTTCAACGCCAACACGGCGAAGCGATCTGCGGGCTTCACGTCCAACTGGTGCGCCAAGCCATGACATAAACGGCTAACCCGCTCTGAGTGCTCAGCCCAGTTCGACCGATATTCCCCATCGATAATGGCGTCAGACTCGGCGTATTGCTCTACAGCAGGAAGAAAAACTTGAGGATAGATCAGCTCTTGCATAAACAGACAGCTCCAAAGGGGTTTAGGCGAAACCACGAGGCTATCACTTTACTTATATTCGTCCTAATCGTTACGCCAGAACCCGCCCAGCGTGCTTGCCTGCATTGGCGCCAGGGTCAATGACAGCGGGCTAGGCACATCATTCGCCCATGACGCTTCACACGCCAGCAGGATCAGGATCCTGCAGCAGGGTCACTCACCATCCTCGGATTCGATAACGTGGCCCTCAAGCAATGTCCTTTGCAGCCCCATTCGGCTAATCTGGCAGGCACAACGCCACAAACTGGGAATTCATGCAGCCATCTTCCGACCACGCATTGATCGTTGTGAGACGTTGTTTGTTCATCGTCTCCATGCCCATGTTCTATATTAGCTTTGCCCTACCGGTACAGTCCCGCGCACTGGGGGCCAGCGCACTAGAGATTGGCGGGCTGTTCAGCTTGTTCACTTTCTCTATTTTGTTAATGCGCCCGGTCATCGGCTTTGGTATCGATTATTTTGGACGGCGCTTATTCTTCTTGCTTGCTCTGCTGCTCTACATCGGCGCTTACACCGGCTATACCGTCGCAGGCTCCATTGAAATGATGTACGTCGCGCGCTTTTTTCAAGGTATTGGCGCCGCCCTGCTGCTCATCACCGTCGACACCATGACCACCGACCTCGCCCCTACCACCGAGCGGGGTGAGTCGATGGGGCGCAATATGGAATTCCAGACCCGCGCCAGTGTGGTTGGCGCGACGATTGGTTTTAGCTTGGTGGGCATAGTGCCGCTGCTGGCATGGCGACTGAGCTTTGGCTTGTTTGCCGTGCTGGCGGTACTGGCATTGATTTATGCATCGCTGAAACTGCCGGAGAGCCGGCCCGACAATAGCCAAGCGCACACCCAGCACATACCATTGTCAGCAGACCTTATCCGCTTGTTTGCGCTGTTAGTATTACTCGGCACCGCTGGCGCCTTGATTCTGCCTATCTACCTTATCTATCTGCAGGACAGCTTCACCGAAGATCCCCGCATGTTATCTTGGGCTTTTCTGCCGGCGGCTTTCGTCTTCATGTTTCTGCCGTCAAAGCTCGGCGCGCTGGCTGACAGGCTCAATCCAAGATTGATGATGGCTGTTGGTATGCTTACGGCAGGTTGCTTATATTTTGCTATGCCGTTGGCCAATAATTTTTGGGTACTGGTATTGGTGTATTCCCTGTCAGTAATCGGCTGGTCATTGATCGAACCCACGCGGCGACTCATCACCGCCAGCCTCGCCCCTACGACATCACTGGCACGCACCTTTGGGCTCGCCGAAATGGCTTACGGCCTAGGTGCCACCGCAGGCCCCCTGATAGGCGGCTATCTGTATGATCATATAAGCCACACAAGTCCTTTTATGTTCAATGGAGGCTTGATGCTGGTGGCAGCCGTCGCGTCGATTTGGCTGTTGAGTAACGCCGCGTCAAAGGTGGCGACCTAAACGGGACCGCCGATCGACAGAGCGAATCGCCCCCGCTTAATGGTGAAACGTGGCGTAACTGTTCATGGATTCGCGAGCAGACACCAGCGTGTTCACAGGCGCGGTGATGTCCTCGTAACCTAGCGACATACCACAAATGATGTAACGGTCGCCAGGCACGTCAAGCACTCGACGGGTCACCGTATGAAACATGTTCCAAGCTCCCTGACTGCACGTCGCCAAACCTTCCTGATGCGCCAGCAGCATGATGTTCTGCATAAACATGCCGATGTCCAGAAAACTCATGCCATCTAAGTCTTTGTCGATGGTAAAAATAAGACCCACCGGGGCATCAAAAAATTTGTAGTTACGACCCCACTGATTAAAATTCGCGCGCTCATCACCCCGGGGAATTTCCAGCAACGTGTACATGTCCTTACCCAACTGGCGCATGCGGCTGGTGTATGGCTCTTTACGCTTTGACGTGCGCGGGAACTCGGCCGAGGCATCCTGTGGATCGCCTTCACGATGCGCGAGCACGGCCGCGACTAATTCATCACGCGTGGCACCGGTGGCGACATGCACGTGCCAAGGCTGCACGTTAGTACCGCTAGGCGCCAGATTGGCTCGCTCAAGAATACTTTCGAGCAACGTTTGATCAACGGGCGTATCCAAAAACTGGCGAACCGACTTTCGGTCAGCAATAGCATCATCAAGTTTCATAGGGACATCATGCAGCGATAAAAAGGCCGCAAACAATAGCGCCTGCGCCGCATGAGAACAAGGACAAGAACAAGAGCTCGGTGCAATGAACGCAATAACCAACCTCGGAATATTGAATGCCAAGCCCCATCGAAGAAAAAGTAGTCCTTCCGAAGAATCAGCTTTTATATAAGTTTGCGCTTCTTTGTTCTATGCACACCCGTCGCAGACGCCGGATTTCTGCTGGATTTTTCACTGCGGCTTCTGTTTAGGACTCGCATGTTAGTGTCAGAAATTGTTGTCTAGGCTATCGTTATAATCGTCAATATTGTTGCGATATTTTTTTCGCCGAGTACGACGAAACAACCAGGCTGACCGCGCTGCTACAAGTCATTCTTACTCATCCATATCCCTATTGGCGCGTAGTTCTTCTCTCTGCAGCGGGCACTTTTCTTTCTATTCGCTTTACCTAGGACATTATGGATATCATTCATCACCGAGATAGAGAGTTTTTTCAGAGGGAAAATTTCATGCATGAGATGATAATCATCATATTTCTTCTATCGATATTTGTGGGCTACTACGCCCTTATCGCGTCGCTTGGTATAGGCTTAGAACCTTGAAAAAGGCGGCGACATGAAAACAGTAGGCCTTTTGGGCGGCATGAGCTGGGAGAGCACGGCTCATTACTATCGAGCCATCAATGAGGGGGTTAAAAGGCAGCTCGGTGGATTACACTCAGCTAAGATCGCCATGTACAGCGTGGATTTTTCACAAATAGAAGCGTTGCAACAGCAAGGCGACTGGCAAGGTGCCGCAGAGATACTCATAGAAGCTGCCCAAAGGGTGCAATCTGCCGGTGCTGACTTTCTGCTCATGTGTACAAACACCA
>JBLHRT010000164.1:0-6509 GCA_047626255.1 Candidatus Azotimanducaceae bacterium | reverse complement strand
CATCGTTCGATTTGCCGCGTCTGAGGTCAGCTCGATGACGTAGCGCAACCTCGCATGCACGTCTCGCTGATGATCGTCAACTGAATCACTCTTGATTTCCATGTTGACGATAGCGCTGTGCAGGCCGCGGGTGATCGTGCCTATCTGCCGATACAGATCAACGTTTCGTCCATCGTTGAATTCCAGCAACTGCTGCATTGCATTGTCAACATTGCCATCCTGGACGCTGGATATGAGCTGCTGTGCTCTTTCTCTTAAAGCCGCATCAGTGGTTTGGCTATCTGCTTCCATGATATTCTCTTCTGGTTGTCAACCTGATGACCGATTCAATCTCACCGGCGATCGTTAACAGATTCATTGACGGGGCTACTTCACTCGCACTGATGGACGAGTGGGCTTTCACGCCCCGCTAGCTTCAATCCGCTCAAAAATTCGCTCAATCTTTTCTTTCAATGCTACGGCTGTAAATGGCTTCACTACATAACCGTTGACGCCGGCCTGGGCCGCCTCAACAATTTGGTCTCGCTTGGCCTCTGCCGTCACCATCAATACGGGCATCGTCTTCAGATTAGCATCAGCACGCACATGCTTAAGCAGCTCGATACCATTCATACCAGGCATATTCCAGTCAGTCACCAAGAAATCAAAGTTACCCGCCTGCAACATAGGCAACGCGGTCTTGCCGTCATCGGCTTCCGATGTATTGATATAACCGAGATCACGCAGTAGATTCTTAATAATCCGCCGCATTGTGGAAAAATCATCCACGATCAAGATCTTCATTTGCTTGTCCAAGGAAACCTCCGTCCTTCAACCCAACTTACATTCCAAACGATAGCATCGTTATCGTCGCCATCAAGACACTGACACTGACAGTACCCACTAACCCTAAAGTGTAGATGCTGCTGACAGACTAGCCAGTTTTTTTATTTTTCATCGACCCAATCAACTAACCTGCCACGCAAGCGTAGTGCCGCCTGGGTATGAATCTGGCTGATGCGGGACTCACTAACACCTAGCACCTCTCCAATCTCCTTGAGATTGAGCTCATCGTCGTAGTACAGCGACAGCACTAGCTGCTCACGCTCTGGCAAATGACCAATAGCTGCGGCCAGATGCTCTTGAAAGTGGCTCTTTTGAATCTGGTCGAGCGGATCTGGCGTGGGAGCTTGCGTGTTCTCGCTGTCACCCGCAGGTAAATCTTCAAAACTAAACAAACGGCCACTGTTCGAGTCTTTGAGAATACAGAAATACTCCTCCAGCGGGACACCCATCTCTTGCGCCACCTCACGGTCCGTGGCATCACGGCCAAGTCTCGCCTCAACAGCACGAATAGCCGCAGACACACTGCGCACATTGCGATGCACCGAACGCGGTACCCAGTCGCCCTTTCTAATCTCATCAAGCATGGCACCACGAATGCGAATTCCCGCATAGGTTTCAAAACTGGCGCCCTTGCTGCAATCGTATTTGGTCGACGCTTCCAGCAGCCCAATCATGCCGGCTTGGATTAAGTCATCGGTTTGAACATTTGCCGGCATCCGGGCGATCAAGTGGTGGGCGATACGCTTCACCAGGATCGCATATTCCCTGACGAGGTTGTCTGGCGTGGGCACCTGTATTTCAGAGTACATCTCGACACCACTTGACGCGCTCAACCCGCAGCGCTCGATGGAGGATTGTTGACGCAGTTTATCTCGTCACAAACTGTCTCGTCACAAACTGTCTCGTCACAAGCAGTCACACAATAAGCCGCCTCGTAACAAGCAGTCTCGTCGTAAACTATCGCGTAACTAGTGGTGACAACACCCATAATCAGTGAACACCCTGACCGACGAGTTGCTCGATAAAAAATTCAAGATGGCCGCGGGGCATATTGGCTATCGGCCAGGAGCGTGCTTGCTTGGCCAGCTCTCGGTAACCGATGGCGGCCTTACTCGATGGATAGGCTTCATACACGGCTTTTTGTTTTTGTACGGCCTTGCGTACACACTCATCGAACGGAATATTACCCACATGTTCAATAGTGACATCCAGGAATCGATCCGTGACACCAACCAACTTACGAAACAATAACGCGCCCTGTTGTTTATTGGCGGTCATGCTCGATACCAGCTTAAAGCGATCCATGCCGTGCTCACGGTTGAGCAACTTTAGCAAAGCGTAGGCGTCGGTAATGGATGTGGGCTCGTCGCATACCACCAACAATACCTCTTGGGCCGCCTTAACGAAGCTGGTGACCGCAGGCGAGATGCCTGCCGCGGTGTCTATGACCAACACATCCATCTGATCAGCGATGTCGCTGAACGCCTGAATAACACTGGCATGTTCACGCGGGCCGAGGCTGACCATGCTCTGGGTGCCCGACGCTGCCGGCACGACTCGAATCCCCATAGGACCTGGTACCAGTATGTCTCGTAGGGTCAAGCTACCGTCAATAACCTGCTCTAGCGTGCCACGGGACTTGATGCCCAGCAACACGTCAATGTTGGCCAAGCCCAAATCCGCGTCTAGCAGGGTGACGCGACGACCCATATCGGCCAGGGCCATACTGAGATTCACAGACACATTTGACTTGCCCACACCCCCTTTTCCGCCAGTGACCGCGATAACCTGTACAGGGTTACTACTCATACTTACTGTGCCCTTTGGACGTTCTTGCAATAGACTGCTGCTCATAGACCTGAAACCATTTCAGTCCCACATCTATTAGTTAAGTCGTTGATGGCCTGTTTCGCAAATTTCGCGCGCAACAAAGCTAAAGCCTGTTGAATCAGCGGCTTCGCTCTCGCGGCTACCAGATCCTCAGGAACGTGAGGACCATCGGTCAAATAGGCCAATGGTAGGCGCGTTGCGGCCAGCAAATCCAACGCCGGCCCTAGATTACAGCTTTCATCTAGCTTTGTAAGGATCACCTGCGTACGATCCTTTAGCCCATAGACAGAAACCGCCATTTGCATCACATCCGCCTGCAAATTGGCCTGCAGTGTCAAATAACGGTCGATTTCAAAGCCACTGTCGTCAAGGCATGCCAGCTCCGCCGCCAACTCAGGAGCGCGCATACTGATCCCCGGCATATCGATCATCACCAGCCGGCGATGACCAAGCTTATTCAGCGCTTCGCTAAGACTGAGCTTGCCTGACACCTGCAAAAACGGCACCTCTAGCAACGTCGCGACCTTGCTCAGTTGCTCCTGAGCACCGGCTCGAATGCGGTCGCAGCCAATGATGGCAATCGAGTCAGCACCAAACTGCATCACATGACGCGTCACCAACTTGGTCAGGGTCGTAGTCTTGCCACTGCCCGCAGGCCCCACGAATGCTTTGATACCGCACGGCGGGTTACTCACGTCAACCACATTAATCTGCGCTGCCAGCACTTCAATGAACTCGTCTATTCGTCGACATGGGGCTAACTGAGCCGCCAATCGTGGCTGCAGTTGCAGACGCTCGATGACTGCTTTGATATTTGCCTTGCCGGTAATGGGGTCGGTATCGCCATCCGCGCCTTCACGACTCGGCACCTCACTCTTGATACTGCTCAGAATTTCATCAAAGCTAGAGAAATCTAGCGGGTCTAACGGCCCCCTTGCGACCGGCGCCATAGGTGCCGGCGATGCTGTACTGGCTTGCGGCCTCACCGCGAGTTCGGGCCGCCGAGCCATGTCCTCCGGCAGGTCAGATGCGACATTATCTCGGGCTTCATCCAGCGCCTCGAGCATACGCTGCCGTGCTCGCTGAAAATCCTCCACGACCTTCGTATCGATCTGCGGCCGCGGGGATTGATGATCAACATCCCCCGCTTGCGGCGAGCCCGACATTGATGACTGCGCTCGTGCCGGGGCTTGCGTCTCAACATACAGCTCTACCCGACCATTGCGCTTCAGCGATTGCACAATCATCGCATCAGGGCCCACCGTTTCTCGAACCAGGCGCATGCCTTCCGCCATTGTTCTTGCGTCAAATTTTCGTATCGCCACGAGCACTCCTTATTTGCATCCCGCGAATGGGTTCTACTGGCCTATAGAGGCCACAATGGTTATCTGTTTGTCCTCGGGAATTTCCTGGTAGGACAACACGGTCAGGGTCGGTAATGCACCCCGAATAAATCGATACAGCGCTGGTCGAATCTGCGGTGACACCAACAACACCGTAGGTCCACCGGTAGTTTCCTGCCGTTGCACCGCCTCACCCAGCGAGACATGTAACTTCTCTACCATGGTGGGCTCTAAAATCATGTCATCGGGATCAGCGGAACCAGCCTGACGAGCTTGCTGAACCGCCTTATGCAGTAGCTGTTCGAGAGCGGGATCCAAGGTGATTACAGGCACTTCTAAATTGGCATCCACCAGGTTGTGAACAATGACCCGGGACAACGCAATGCGCGCGCCCGCCACCAAAGCATCAGGTTCTTTTGACTTGCTGGCAACTAATGACTCGGCAATGGTGCGCATATCTCGCACCGGCACGCCTTCACGCAGCAGTCTTTGCAGCACATTTAACAGGCCGCCCAGCGTCACCGTATTTGGCACCAATTCTTCCGCCAGCTTGGGGCTATTCTCCGACAGCAAATTGAGCATCTGCTGCACTTCTTCATGACCAATAAGGGTGGTTGCGCGAGTGCTCATCACCTGATTCAGGTGAGTGGCAATAACCGTACCGGGGTCAACCACTGTGTAGCCCAGGGTTTGCGCCTGATCCTTCAAACTCGGCTCGATCCACACCGCTTCCAGTCCAAATGCCGGATCCCGGGTTTCTATACCCTCCAACGGTCCAAACACCTGGCCGGGATTGATCGCCATATCACGATCCTGGTGAACCGTCCCCTCGCCCGCGGTCACCCCCATCAGCGTAATGCGATAAGCATTCGGTAGTAGTTCAAGATTGTCGCGGATATGCACTGCCGGCATCAAGAAGCCCAGCTCCTGAGATAGCTTCTTGCGCACACCCTTGATGCGCCCCAGCAATTCTCCACCCTGAGTCTTATCGACCAGCGGGATCAACCGATAACCCACCTCCAGACCCACCATGTCTACCGGCGCCACATCACTCCACCCCAGCTCCTTGGGCTCCTGTGCGCCATCAGCCGAACCAAAGTCAGGATCGCTGGCCTCAACCACATCCTCATGACGTAAATCCAAATGGTTGATCACGTAGGCCGAGACACCAGATATCAATGATAATGACAAAAAGACGAAGTGCGGCATGCCAGGAATCACACCCATGATGAACAGCACTAGTGCTGTCACCGCCAACGCTTTCGGATCGGCAAACATTTGCCGCAAGACCTGCTGACCCACGTCCTGCAGCTCATTCGCTCGAGTCACCATCAACGCCGCTGCTGTCGACAGCAACAGGGAAGGAATTTGCGCCACTAAACCGTCACCAATGGTCAACAACGAGTATTTCTCCACCGCTTCCATAAACGGCAGCGCGTGCTGGGCCATACCAATCGACAGCCCACCAATAATATTCACCGCCAAAATCATGATACCCGCGACCGCGTCACCCCGAACAAACTTACTGGCACCATCCATCGAACCGTAGAAGTCAGCCTCCGCAGACACATCGTTACGCCTTGTCTGAGCCTCCTCTTGGGAGATCATGCCCGCATTCAAGTCAGCATCAATCGCCATCTGCTTGCCCGGCATCGCGTCCAACGTAAATCGCGCGCTAACCTCTGAGATACGCCCCGCACCCTTTGTTACCACCACAAAATTGATAATCACCAAAATCAGGAACACCACCAGACCGACGACATAGTTACCACCAACAACCACCTCACCAAACGCCTGAATCACCTTACCCGCCGCGTCACCGCCCTTGTGACCCTCCAGCAATACCACTCGGGTAGACGCCACGTTCAGCGACAGACGCAACAATGTCGCTACCAACAAGATCGTGGGAAACAAGGCAAAATCGAGCGGCCGCTGGGAGTAAACACCCACTAACAAAACCACCAGCGCTATCGCAATATTGAACGTAAACAGCACGTCCAACATAATCGGTGGCACCGGCAACGTCATCATGCCGAGAATCACGAGCAGCAGAATCGGTATACCGAGCCCACTGCCACGCACGCCCCGCGCCGTGTCTATCGCCGAAGACTTGTTTAAACCAAATGCTGCTGGATCAAAGTTCAATGAAATGTCCCTTACTCGTCTATGCACTACTCATCGATTAAGAAAAACACCAAAAAACTGACGCTGTTCTCCTGATAGTGATAACGATGCAAGGAAGAGGCCAGAAGTTGACACTCTGGGTTGACAGATTTCGATTTATAACGCGATAACGCATATTACAGACGACAGCGCCTGCAAAGGGCCGTACTGGCCTGTCGCGGAATGATATGAGGCGTGGATAGCCTGAACCAGGTTAAAAAGATGGGAACGATGGGTGGGAACGATGGGGAACGATGGAAAAGATGGGGACATCCATCAACTGCGGAAAAGATGAGGACATCCATTAACCCTGCAGAGATGAGCAGCATCAGAAATGCAGAGATGAGG
>JBLHRT010000163.1:0-6510 GCA_047626255.1 Candidatus Azotimanducaceae bacterium | reverse complement strand
GAAAAAAGCCGCTGCCGCCCAATCCCATCACCCTCAGCAAAGACCACGCAATGTCGCTTGCTAATACCTGGCTAGCCAACAAATCCATCAAGCTTGATAGTGTCACCGGTGAGGTTCGGAGTAAGTTGACCTGCCAATTTGTAAATCAGCGCAATCCATGATTAAGTGCGCGTTTTTAACACTTTTGTGGGCAAATATTCATGGCAAAGCGCGTTTACCTGTTCGAAGAAGGCACCCGGGACGATCGAGACCTGCTCGGTGGCAAGGGAGCTAACCTTTGCGAGATGACCAAGCTTGGGCTGCCCGTACCTTATGGTTTTGTCGTGACGACACCAACCTGCCGCGAGTTTTTCGAGCTCGGTAACAAACTACCCAAGACATTAGAGTCAGAGTACAAGGTGGCACTCAGCATTGTTGAGCAGAAGATGTCGGCTCAATTTGGTGATCCTGAAAACCCGTTACTTGTGTCAGTTCGCTCCGGTGCGCCGGTGTCGATGCCCGGCATGATGAACACTATCCTCAATCTCGGACTTAACGATGCCATCACAGAAGGCCTCGCCCGAAAAACAGGAAACGCCAGGTTTGCCTACGACTCCTACCGACGTTTCATCCAAATGTTTGCCGACGTGGTACTTGATGTCGATTCTTCTTCGCTGGAAGACCAGATTCACGATTACAAGAAGGCGCACAACAAGCCGCTTGATACGGATATGACGGCAGAAGACTGGCAGGCCATTATCGCCGGCTTCAAGAAGACTGTCGATTTCCCGGAAGACCCCTTTGTGCAACTGCGTATGGCCATCGAAGCCGTGTTCCTCTCATGGCATACCCCCCGCGCCCGTGTATATCGCGAGATGAACAACATTTCAGAGTCACTCGGCACAGCGGTTACCATCCAAGCCATGGTGTTTGGTAATTTTGGCGACGATTCTGGTTCAGGCGTGGCCTTTACACGTAACCCCTCGACGGGCGAGAAGACCTTCTTTGGTGAGGTGCTGTTTAATGCAGCCGGTGAAGATGTTGTCGCGGGTATTCGTACGCCGCTGAATCTTGATGCGCTGAAAAATCACCTGCCCGCAACTTATGACGAGCTCTACCGCACGCAATCGCTACTCGAGTCTCATTATCGGGACATGCAAGACCTGGAGTTCACGATTCAGGAAGGGCGCCTGTTTATGTTGCAGACCCGCAGTGGCAAGCGTACCGGTCGTGCGTCGATCAAAATCGCAGTAGACATGGTGCATGAGGACCTTATCACGGAGGCGGAAGCGCTGATGCGTGTGACACCCGAGCATGTCGAAGCTTTTCTTCATCCTATGATTGATCCTGCTGCCAAGCAGGATATTGTCGCTTCAGGTCTGCCAGCGAGTCCTGGTGGGGCTACAGGTAAGGTCGTGTTCTCAGCTGAGGAGGCCGTTGAGGTCGCGGCGACCGGTGAGCCTGTGATTTTGGTACGGCGTGAAACAACGCCCGAAGACATTCATGGTATGCGGGTTGCACAGGGAATTTTAACCGAACTCGGTGGTATGACGTCGCACGCGGCTGTCGTCGCGCGCGGCATGGGTGTCTGCGCTATCACGGGTTGCAGTATGCTCAGTGTGGATACCAAGGTCGGCTTGGCCACAACCAAGGCGGGTATACAGATTAAACGAGGCGATACCATCACCCTCGATGGTAACGTCGGCGATGTGATGTTGGGTGATATCGCCAAGATAGAAGCCAGCGATACCGAGGATTTTCGAACGTTGCTGACCTGGGCAGATAAGCATCGACGACTGAAGGTCCGTGCCAATGCCGATACGCCGGAAGACGCCATTCGAGCCAGAGAGCTGGGTGCTGAAGGCATAGGCCTTTGTCGAACAGAGCACATGTTTTTTGATGCCGCTCGAATTGACGTGATGCGGGCGATGATTCTCTCGGAAAGTATTGAAGAAAGACGTACGCACCTCGACAAGCTTTTTGAATTCCAGCACGCCGATATGTACCAACTGTATGAAGTGATGGACGGCCTACCGGTCACGATCAGGCTGCTTGATCCACCGCTACACGAGTTCTTGCCCCATGACGATGCCGGCGTAAAGCAGCTGGCCGAAAGCACAGGCAAGTCTGAGGCAGAGATCGAGGCGCTTTCCAGAAGCCTGATGGAGGTCAATCCTATGCTCGGTTTTCGGGGCTGTCGCTTGTCGGTGGTGTATCCCGAAATCACCGAAATGCAGGTTAAGGCCATTATCTCAGCAGCCGCGGATGCCATTGAAAAAGGCATTGATGCGCGCCCCGAGATCATGATTCCGCTCGTGGTCAATGTGCGAGAAGTCAGGCTGGTGTCGGATATTATCGAGCGGTCGATTAATGAAATCATGAGCCAGCGCAATGTATCAGTGCCCTACAAGGTAGGCACCATGATGGAAACACCGCGCGCCTGTCTGGGTGCTGATCGGCTCGCCCCCGCCGTCGAGTTTATGAGCTTTGGCACCAATGACTTGACCCAGATGACCTATGGTTTTTCGCGGGATGACGCCGGCCGGTTTATTCCCGAGTACCTAGAAAAGTCACTGATCAATGCAGACCCTTTTGTGTCACTTGACCAACGCGGCGTTGGCGACCTGATGAAGATCGCGCTGGAACGCAGCAGGCAGGCCAAGCCCGGCGTCAAATATGGTATCTGCGGCGAACACGGCGGTGACCCAGAGTCGGTATTGTTTTGCCATAACATCGGCCTCGACTACGTATCGTGCAGCCCGTTCAGACTTCCCATAGCGCGAATCTCCGCTGCCCAAGCCGCGGTTAAAGACAATGTTCGGTAGGCTCTGGAGTAATGGAAGCGTAGTGGGGGCAGTGTAAAGGGATCTACTCTGAACCCATTGCTGACTCCGACACCGCCATTAACCAAGGTTTAGCTCACCACAGGCCCCATAGAATGGGGCGCTTGGGTAGTCAGTTCGTGGCCATGCACAGCGCCCTGTTTAATATCAGCGAAGGTTCTGTCGATGACTTCCTTGCCGCCATCACCTGCGTGATACATGTTGCCGAGAAAATATAAAGTACGCAGCGCAGCGCCGGTGAAAATGAATTGGGTATCGATAAAAATATTGTTGCGAAAGGTTGGCGACCGATCACCGTCGTACACCAATTGACAGTGGTTGAACGTACAGCCGCTAAATGATTTGCCGTGAAGTTCCAGTCGTTCATCTCTAAATGACTCGTCTACATAGTTCATCTGCACATTCCCCATCGTTGATAGTGAAGCGTTCTGGCTAAGGCTGTGTCAGATCTTACGCTAACTCTCTGGTTTTTTGATTCCTAAGACGAATTACGTCTATGACCGCATTTTTAAGTACCGCAGCATGCACATATCACCGGTGAGAGCGTGTATTCACAAGAATTGGCTATTGCTGTAGTCTCTTGGTCCTTATTCATGATTTGTCGACACGCTCAGGAGTTAATTCATGGCACACGATCTCATTATACGGGGCGGTCTTATCGTCGACGGTACTGGCGCAGAGCCTTTCATTGGCGACGTTGCGATAGACAATGACACCATTGTTGCAGTGGGCACGGTCGAAGGCGATGGCACCCGCGAGATCGATGCCAAAGGGCACGCAGTAACGCCCGGATTCATTGACCTGCATACCCATCTTGATGCACAGGCCGCGTGGGACCCGGATCTGACGCCAGTCGTCTGGCATGGCATCACGACTGCTTTGCTCGGTAACTGCGGCGTGACATTCGCCCCCTGCAAGCCGCAAGATCGCGCGTATCTGGCGGGTATGATGGAATCTGTTGAAGACATACCTAGTTCAGCCATTCTTGAAGGCATGGCGTGGGATTGGGAAAGTTATGGTGAATACCTCGATTCCATGGAGAAGCTCAAGCCAGCGATCAATGTGGTGGGCATGGTCGGCCATTGCGCCATCAGAACCTACGTCATGGGTGAGCGCGGTGTCGATGATGAACCGACGCCCGATGAAATTGAGCAGATGGCCGCGCTGGCAGGAAAATCCGTTGCCGAAGGTGCCATTGGGTTCTCCAGTAGCCGTCTTGAGGCCCACAAGATGCCTGATGGCCGGTGCATCCCAGGTACCTTTGCGAAGACACCAGAGATGGTCGCTATTGCCAAGGCTGTCGGTGAGAACAATGGTCTGGTGCAAAATGTGTTGGAGTATTCGCAGTTTGATCGAGAAATGACCATGTTGCGCGATCAGGGACTGGCGGCAAAAACCCGCGTAATTTTTACCGCGCCACACATTCCAGGCGCTGAGGGTAAAGCGAACGCTTACCAGGACTATATTGAACCCATGTTAGCCGAAGGTATTGATATTACGGCCCTCGCTTTGCCGAGATCCTTTGGCTTCCTGTCTGGCCTCAAGACTAACATTATGTTTATGACGCCCGCGTGGCGTGACCTGATCAAACTCGATTTTCCTGCTCGGCTGGCCGCCATTCAGGACGACGCAACGCGTGCAATATTGATCGCTGAAGCGAGCGAAATGGGTAATGAGGCTAGCGTTATGAGTCTTGATGTCTGGGTCAACAATTTTTACTGGCTAGGTGATGGAGATACACCGAACTACACCAAGGGGCCTGATGAGAGTTTACCGGCAATCGCCAAGGCTGCGGGCGAAACACCGGCTGAAACCTGGCTACGCTTCATGCTAGAGAGCGACGGTGAAGCACTGTTTCACGTGCGCTTTGGCAACCACGATTATGCTGCGATGGAAGAATTTCTGCAAAACGATTGGGTCCTGCCTAGTCTCGGCGATGCCGGTGCTCACCTCACGCAAATCATCGATGCAGGCTGGACAACCTTTATGCTGTCCCATTGGCACCGAGAAAAAGGCACCTTCAGTTTGGCAGAGACGATTCGTATGTTGACCAGTGCGCAGGCTCGTATTCTAGGTTTTGCCGATCGTGGCAGCTTGGCTGTTGGTATGCGGGCGGATGTTAATGTGATCGATGTTGATCGTGTTGTTGAAGGGCAGCCGACCCTAGTGAATGACTTCCCCGGTAATGCGCCACGTCTTATCCAGCGAGCCGAAGGTTACCTGGCGACCATCTGCAATGGTGCTGTGATTGTTGAGAATGGAGAGCTTACGGGCCACAGAGCTGGACGCGTGTTGCGAAACCAACCAGCGTCAACGGCGTAACGATTTAAAGGTTTACTTACCCATCATCCTCTCGTTCATAAGCTGGCCTGAACGTCAGTCGTTTCTGCGACGGCTGGCGGCTAACGGCTGATATATGACTGAGAAAGTAGACTGTGTTTTTCGCCTAGTGGCGCAGATGATGGGTCTACCGATATTTTGCCGATCTGGTGGTTTGCACAGAGGTAAGCACAAAACACGAAACGTAGAGGAAGTTTAGATGCCCGCAAAACCCAATGTAAGAGATGCTCGCCACGTTGAAGTTGCTATTGTTGGTAGCGGTTTCTCTGGATTGCTTTGTACCAGTTATTTAAAAGACGCCGGTATTGAAAATTTCTGCGTCTTTGAGATGACCCCTTCGGTTGGCGGCGTATGGAGTGACGGCGGTGTTGGTGCCTACCCAGGCGCGGCCTGTGATGTGCCCGCCTATACCTATTTGCCTTTTCTGGATAAAACCGGATTCATTCCATCAAAAAAATATGTCAGCCAATCTGAAATTGCAGGCTATGCCGAATTGCTCACCGATCATATTGGTGTCAGAGATAACATAGCCTTTAGCCGTAAAGTGACAGAGCTTAGGTATATGGGTGATGGCGTAAAAGCGTGGGCTGTGACGACGGTTGACACAGCGAGCGGCGGTGATGAGCAAACCGTGACCGCGCAACATGTTGTATCGGCCAATGGCCCGCTTTCAAGTCCTCGTATGCCGGAGATTTCTGGCATGACTGCGTTCAAAGGCGAGAGTTTTCACACAGCTCAATGGGACAAAAGCGCGTCACTGAAAGGCAAGAAGGTTGGCGTGGTGGGTACGGGCGCATCTGCGGCTCAGGTGATAACCGCGATTGTGGATGATGTTGAGCATCTTACGGTTTTTCAAAGGACACCGACCTGGTGTTTGCCCCGCGACGATGAACCAACCCCTGATGACATGACTGAAAAGTTTAAGGCCGGTGGTTACGGCGAGCAATTGCGCCACGTCGCCTGGAGAGAGGGCGAGTCGACGAAGGATACGGGCTTCACGTTCGAGGCTCTGCACGATGTTGCCCAGAATGATGCGATTTGTGATGAGCTACGCGCGGCGATCAAGCGGGATGTGAAAGACCCAGAATTATTGAAACTGCTAACGCCTGATTATCCGTTTTTCTGCAAACGAGCGCTTTTCATTGACGACTACTACACAACCTATAATAAGCCGAATGTCACGCTTGTGCATGATGACGGTGGTGTTGTTGCTGTCAATGGAACAGGTCTTGAAACTGCCAGCGGTGACACCTACGACGTAGATGTCATCATTTACGCCACCGGCTTCGATAGTAACTTTATTCCATTTCCGATATTTGGTCGTGATGGGGTTAGTCTTGCCGAGAAA
>JBLHRT010000162.1:0-6545 GCA_047626255.1 Candidatus Azotimanducaceae bacterium | reverse complement strand
CGCAGGCAAAAGATCGCCTTGGTTCGCTCCTTTTCGATATTGTTGGCCTGAATAACGTTCTCTTCGCAATCCCAGTTGCCAAGATCTTTCACGGTGCCGAAATTACCCGGTCGGTAGGCGGCGAAGATACGTTGGTAGTACTCGTAAAATTGAATGGTATTGAAATCATCCGACTCCACCCAGTAGAACTGCTGCTCCATGCTACCTGTCATAAGGTGACGATTAACGTAGATGTTGTGGTCAGTTTGACAGGCACGAGTGACATAGAATGGTCGCCGATCAGACTTGTCGCGCGTGTCTTTTGAGTTCCCCCAACAGCGTAGAAATGGCGTGATTTCACCCAGTGCTCGAGCGCCCGCTAGGGGTTCTGTTGTCCAGTCACCATCGAGCATCTCGCCCACCAGACGCTGGCTGTTCTGCGTCAATTGTTTGGTTAGCAGAGCGGGAATATCAGCGACATTGGCGACCCTTGGTGTCGCCAAAAGTCTTGCTAGATTCTCAACCGGAACGAGGAAGCTCATCTGATTGCCAGCTGTCGAGACGTTGACACCAATCACCTCGCCTTCGCCATTGAACGCCGGACCACCACTCATGCCAGGATTCAGCGAGCCAGAAAAGTGAACTCTTTGGCTCACGCTATAAGGCGCCAAGCCGTTGTAGGTGCCGTCAATGACCGTGATGCCCAGATCAAATGGAAAGCCGATGGAGTAAACTGTTTCACCCTTATCTGACTCTCTGCTAGCTAACACGAGTGGCGCCATAGGTGAGTCGGCAAGATGGGCCGGGTCAACTTGCAGTAAGGCCAGGTCGTTGACGATATCGACATTGACTATCTGCGCCGCGGCAAACGAGCGATCTGGCAGTACCAGTTCAATGCGATACTTGTCGGGGGCATCTATGGCGCTGGCGATAACGTGGTAGTTAGTTGCCAGCAGACCCGTGGAGGCGACGACAAACCCGGTCCCGGTTGATGATTTGTTGTTGGCTGCAGTGTCGACAACGCGCACTTGAAAGATAGCCGCCTGGTTTTGGGTGAACAGCTGGTCAGCTTCACCGGCCCACGCAGGCGTAGTGCTGGCGAGCCATAGAAAGCTCGTTATCCAGATCCACGTTCTTGAGTTAGTCTGTTGGTGGAACATTGAGTGCCTGTAGGTTTGCCACTAGCGTCTTCCCAGCGTTGCGAGGATTGACGGCCTTGTCGATCTGCCGAATGATGCCCTGCGGGTCGATGTAAAAGGTCCAGCGTCGCGCCAAGCCACCACGGGACAATACCCCATAAGCTTCAGCCATCACTTTGTTGGGATCCGCAAGAATCGGAAAGCTGGCACTGTTTTTCTGCGCAAAGGTTGTGTTGTCTTCAAGCTTGTCGACACTGGCCATAAAATAAGCAACGTTAAATGCTCGTATCTGCTGGTCACTGTCACGCAGCGCCTTGCATTCGAGAGTTCAGCCACCCGTGTGAGCTTTTGGAAAGAAGGCTATCACGACGTATTGCTTGTTATGAAATTCCTCTAGGGTATGGCTGTGACCATCGCTGCCCTGCAAATTGAAAGCGGGCGCGACATCCCCTACGTGCAGTTCTGTTGCGGAGGCCGTGCTGGCTATCAGTAGCCAGGCTGCTAGTGTGAGTTGCATCAGTTTCATATCGATTTCCTTGAAAAATTCAGCTAATAGCCATTTAATTGCATTGAAGTACGTGACTAGGCGAATGTTCGATCACTTTAGGGGCTGGCATAACCGCAGGTCAGATAGCTTTGGGTCATCTCGACGATATTTGCTGAATGAGAGACGTTTTGTAGAAAATGCCGCCCAGTGTAGCGATGATGCTTATGCCGACAGCGATATCATCGTCAGTGAGTTGGAACTGAAATTGGGCTGTGAGCAGCAAGTTTGACAGGTTGCGATATTTTTTGACATGGGCTCATGGCTCGGGCGTTTTATGGAGAGTAACTCACAAACGACTGGGATTCGAGTCACGCCGCGGTCTATTGAATGGGAATACCCTATTTGAACGCGCCTATCCGGAAGAGCGTGTCAGCAGGTGTGCAATGTGTGCGCGCCTATCTTTAAAGGGGTGATGCATATGCATAATAGGAGGGCCAAATAGGCAGGCCTGACGGAAAGTGTGATGTGAAAGATGCGATAGGCGGCAAGATGAGGTATTTTGATGCCTACCTTCTCGAAAGCCCAAATCATGATAGGAGCCAAGCACGAGATGCCGCAAAACGATCCTCCCTCAGCAGTTAGTCCACGGTTCCCCTTACCCGACATCAATACCCTGCCTGACGATATTAAGCAGCGTATCGTTGATGTGCAGGCTAAGTCCGGATTTATCCCTAATGTGTTTCTTGTCTATGCGCGACGTCCGGCCGAGTTTCGGGCGTTCTTTGCCTATCACGACGCGTTGATGGACAAGGACGAGGGTTTGACCCGCGCCGAGCGCGAGATGATTGTTGTCGCGACCTCCGGCGCTAATCATTGCCTGTACTGTGTAGTGGCCCATGGCGCGATTCTGCGTATTCGAGCAAAAGACACCCAGGTAGCAGATCAGTTGGCGGTCAACTACCGCAAAGCGAACATCTCGCCACGTCAGCTTGCCATGTTGGATCTGGCGATGAAAGTCAGTATGGATGCGGCGAGCCTCACGGAGGATGACTTTGCTGTGTTGCAGGCCCATGGGTTTGACAATGACGCTATCTGGGATATTTGCGCGATTACCGCCTTCTTCGGCTTGAGTAACCGCATGGCGAATGTCACGAGTATGCAGCCGAATAGTGAATTTTATAACTTGGGGCGCGACCTGAGTGCTCGCTAACGCGAGCGAGTGTACGTATCAGATAATTTGACAGGAGCAACATGATCAAACAACCAACAGATAAGACCCATCGTAATGACATCTACGGCGATTTGACGACTCAAATAGACAAGAATCTGGCGCCGCCCATACCCGCCGCTACCGTTGTGATCCTCAAGGACAGTAGTGATGTAACGCAGGGTGTTGAAGTCCTAATGCTGCGTAAAAATTCAAAGATCGCTTTCGGTGGTATGTGGGTATTTCCGGGCGGGCGGATTGATGCAGAGGATTACCCGGCCGATGGCGACATTGATGTTGCAGCTCGCAACGCCGCGGCGCGGGAGACGTTTGAGGAGGCTGGGTTGACCACGGCAGTGGACGATTTCGTATTATTCTCGCACTGGACACCTCCCGCCACGACGCCCAAGCGATTTGCGACTTGGTTTTTTGCGACCCGTACCCGCAGCGATGCGCCTGTGATCATCGACAACGGTGAGATCCTTGATCATCTTTGGATGAATCCGGCCGCGGCGCTGGCGCGGCACAAGGCGGGAGAGATCGATCTGGCGCCGCCTACGTGGTTAACGCTGCATCAGTTGTCTCTGCATGGGGCTGGAGAGTCCATCATGGAGCACTTTGAAAGCCAGCCCCATAAAGTGTACGAAACCCGGGTTGTTAAGAACCAGGCGGGCATGCGAGTGGCGCTATGGAGCGGCGACGCCGGCTATGCGACGGCTGACCCTGATGTTGATGGTACTCGGCATCGTCTGCTGCTTGCTGAGAGTGGCTTCGTCTTCGAGAACACCTCTGAGGCCTATTAAGCCAGATTTCGCAGGCATATGGAGGTCTACGCCCCCTGAGTTGCGCATTAAAAAATGCGCGCCGAGGCAGCAATACGCAATAAAAGCGGCTGTGAACCATGGTTCTGGTCTGGACGAGCCTGTTGAATCTCGACGGCTATCGGCAATGCCCATCGGTTGAGATTCGCTGGGGTTACCTATGCTGTAAAGCCGGCACAATGCGGTCATTAACCACCCCTAGGCCGATCAGCACAAGCGCGTGATCGGCCTGCTGGCGGACTGTTACAGAGAGACGACAAAGGCCTGGTTAGGGGCCGCACTATTGAGTACCTCGTGATAGGTCGCCAGCAATTGGTCCTCACCTTGCCGCTCCTGAATGTCGATCCAACCGTCAACCACCGCCATAAAGCCTGTCCAAGCAGTAGCCAGCTCCGCTTGAAATTTTTCCGGACCCCATTCCTTATTGCGCTTCTGGATCTGGCTGGGCGCGAAGAACATGGCGGGTTTAGCGCCAGGTAGCTCTGTCGGCGGCTTGCCGTCACGAGATTCCCAGTGGGTAATGCCAACCCCACAGCTATAGTTCATATTATCCTGAAAGTGCTCGTGCAGGCGCGCGAGTACGGGTCGGTTACCCGCCATATCGACAAAGACCACGGGTTGAGTATTGTCGAGCTGTTCTAGATCGTCGTAGGTGACTACGTGATCATAAATGTCCAGACCCTTCACAAAGTCGACATTGCCAGCCGACGTCAACCCCGTGACTAACATACCCGGACGCTGTGCAAGTAGATGGGCAAGGCCGATGGACGTTTTGCTGGAAGCGCTGGAAAGTATGGTGTTGCCGGCGGCGAAAAAGTCGTTGTCAGCGAAGAAATCGTCGAGCACGAAGGATGTGGTGAACAGCGGTCGATAAATCATCTGGTGGTTATCTAAGGACGGTGGGTAGCCATTTTCAGGGGTTACACGGGAATACTGATTGTAAACAACGGGTAGCTCCGCTCGGTGACTGACGCCATCAACGAAGCCGCGCTCACTGACACGCTCAGGCTTAACTACCAGATAGCTCGACATAGGAAAATAGCCGTAATAGCGCTGGCCTGCTTCAATACCGGGGATGTGACTGACGACCACCGTCGCCATGCCCCACACGGGAATCCGGCCCCAGCCATCTTCTGCCGGGAAAAACTGCCAGTAACCAATCATATCGCCGGCCACACCATAGGTGATGTTGTTGGCGGTGAGGGCGAAGTTATCAATGCTCAACAGTACACTTTGATCATCGACAACGACATCCGCCACGGCAGGCAGTGACACAGTACGGGTGGTTTCCAGATCTGATTTCTTAACCTCAACACTATAGGCTGACATAAGCGACTCGACTTTTTAATAGATGATAGTAGGTGTGATATTGGGTGATACTGGGTGATAGTAGGTCATGTTAGATTGGGTTGCAGGTTAGCCATGCACACACATCAAATCAAGTCATAGGCAGAGACTGCCGGAGCGACAATATGCATACTCTTTACGGCACGCCATTATCTCTGTACACGGGCAAGGCAAGGTCCTACCTTATTAAGCAAGGTATTGCCTATCGAGAAATCACGCCAACCACGACCCATTTTCGTGATCAGGTGCGCCCCCATGCGGGTGGTCAAACGATACCCGTGCTTGAAACGGCAGATGGCGAGGTGATTCGCGACAGTACCGCCATTATTGATTTTTTTGAGGCACGATCCGAGCGAGCGTCCGGGCCAGTGCCCGGTCAAGTCGCTGAGTCATTAGGTCCGCGGCGCGAATTTGTCGCCCGCCTACTCGATGTGATCGGTGCCGAGGGCTTAATGCGGCCAGCCATGCACTATCGGTGGAACTATCCTCAGGAGAACGCCACGTTCCTAGCGTTCCATTTCCGGACCCTGGTGCCGGCGGGTATGGATGCGGTGGCCCTGGCGGACAAAACCATGGAGCGTATGCAGAATGCAGGCCGGGCATTCGGCGCCACAAAAGAGAGTTTTAATCTGGTTGAAGAGCTGTATTTGGAATTTCTCTTTTTGTTGAATGAGCACCTGCGCGATAGCCCCTACCTGCTGGGATATCAGCCGACCGTCGCGGACTACGGCATGATCGCGCCGCTGTATGCGCATCTCGGACGTGATCCGAAACCCTTGGCCATTATGCAGCAGCGCGCTGTACATGTTTTTCGATGGGTCGAGCGTATGAATCGACCCGAGCCGGATATCGGTGAATTCCCAGCGTTGAGTGCCGAGGCGTTGCAAGACAGGCAGCTGGCTGATGAGATACCTGAAACCTTGATCAATCTATTGCAGCACGTCGCGCGTGACTTTGTGCCAGAGACACTGGCAGCGTGTCAGCTGATCAACAACTGGTTGGTCGTTGAGCAACCGGCGGCTCAATTGGCGCTTGAACGGGGAGTGGGCATGTGCGAGTTTGCGATCAACGGCCAATCTGTTAAAGCGCTGGCGCAACCCTATCGGTTCTATCTGTTGGCGCGAGCCCAGCAGGTCTATGACCAGTCAAGTGAGATGGCGCAAGCTGACATGATGGCACTGACTGACCGATGCGGCCTGACTCCCTTGTTGGCAGCGCGCTTGTCACGATCTATTGGTCGTAACAACAATCAGGAAGTCTGGTTAGCCGCCAACCTGCCGTAATATATTCAGGAAGGCCGGCCCATATTTATCCCGTTTGCGATCACCGACACCGGACAAACGACTGAATTCTTCAATGGTTTGCGGCATCTGTTCCGCCATAGCCTCCAGCGTCGCATTCTTAAAGATGACATAGGGCGGCACACCTTGGGCTTCCGCCAATGCGCGGCGGCATTCGCGCAGGGCTTCCCATATATCGACATCAATATGCTCAGACAGAACGGTTCGGGTTTGCCGACTGGCCACCGTGGTCTTGGAGTCTCTGCGTAACTCAACGGACTCTTC
>JBLHRT010000161.1:0-6616 GCA_047626255.1 Candidatus Azotimanducaceae bacterium | reverse complement strand
ACATAACTTCCTGCCGCTGTCATGGCCAGCGTGTGACCGCTGCCAGTGATACCGCCCTGACGCCGGACTCGCATATGTTTGATAATTTCTCGTACCCGGGACTTCTCATCAAAACGCGGTAACAGCAGGGTCTCATGCAACAACCCAATCATGGCGGCGCTTTTCGCATTCAAGGTTCGACTCGACAAGGTCAGATGCGCTAGCAACTGATCTGGGTCTTCGATATCACCGCGTATGGAGGTGTAGGCACTGATGCCGCCGGTCTGACCATGCTGCAAATGTTGGGTTGCCTTATAGTCACGATCGGCAGAGCCAACTTCGGTCAGCAGATTGGTGTAAATAGGCAATAGGCGAACGAGTTCAGTCGGTAGCGCCGGTAGGTCCAACACAATTTGATGGTAAGTCAAACCATTGGTGCCCGCTTCGTAGTCTGTCAGGCTTAACCCCTGAGCCAGCTTGCTGGACTGCCCCTGGGGTGCGGTGGTGCTTGAGGCGATATCTGCCAGACCCACCTTCGGTAGAAGCTCCAAGGGTTCTTCTTGATCCTGACGCGCTTGCAGCGCTTTTGTCTGCTCAATGATGTCGGCTTTTTCATGCTCACTCAGGGACTGCTTAATCACCGCGAGGCGATCACGTTCATCGTCACGTAGGCGCTGGTTGAGATCCGCATCAGGTAGCAGCGCCAGGCGCACACGATGAGGGTTGTCCAGCAGTAGTTCCTGGATCAGATTTTTGAAAAAATCAGGCTGCTCAATATCGACCCGTATTTTCTCTAAAACGTCATCAAGGTCTAGCAAGGCAATGGGATCGCCCCGATGAATCGCTGCGGACATACAGGCAAAAATAAGCTGCAATCCATACGGAGAGCCATCGCCACCAATCTCACGCTGACTGAGTTCCAGCTGGTGCAGGCAGGCCTCGATATTCTCCCTCGGCACGCCGACTCGGGCGACTTCTTCCAACGTTGCCAGGATCAAGGCCTCCAGGGCGTCTTGATCGCCAGGGTTAGCACCTTCAATACCGCAGATAAAACTCATCTCGCGGTTAGATTCTTCAAGCCCACATAAGGGCGATGCGTTCGCGCCGAGTCCACTCGACTCAAGCGCTAGGCGCAAGGGCGACGCACTGGTGTCGAGTAGCACATCGGATAACAGATTACATTTCAACAACAGCTCAAGGTCGACATTGGCACCGAGTAACCAGCCCATCACAATGTGCGTTCGGTCCTTGAGCTCTTCCACATCATCAACGGCATAACTTGCTTCAACACGCTGGGTCTCGGTATAGCGCAACTCATCACAGATCGCTACTTGCTGGGTCTGACGCTCAAATCTCGATAGCACCTTATCCTCGAAGCTTGCCTGCAGTTGAGCCGCAGGGCGATCACCAAACGTCATGAAGACCGCATTGCTGGGATGGTAATGGGTCTTGTAAAAACTCAGCAGCTCATCGTAGCTGAGTTCGGGAATATGTGCGGGCTCACCGCCACTATTAAAGTGATAGGTCGTTGTCGGGAACAAATAGGATTTCAACGTATCGTAGAGCACCGACACGGGTGAGCTGGTGTCGCCTTTCATCTCATTGTAGACGACGCCCTTGTAGGTGAGTTCACTGGTCGCATCTTCTGGGCTATCAAACTCGAGACGATGGCCCTCCTGAGCAAAATCCAGGGGGTCAAGGCGTGGGAAAAAAACTGCGTCCAGATAAATATCCAACAGATTGTCAAAATCCTTGGCGTTCTGGCTAGCAAACGGAAACGCGGTGTAATCGCTCGATGTGAAAGCATTCATGAAGGTGTTCAACGAGCGCCGTATCATCAGAAAGAAGGGATCACGGACTGGAAATCGCTCGCTACCGCACAGCACCGTATGCTCAAGAATATGCGCGACGCCTGTGGAGTCACCCGGCACAGTGCGCAGGGCCACCATGAAAACGTTTTCCGCGTAGTTGGTCTCCAAATGGAAATGCATGGCTCCGGTACGCCGATGCTCAAACTCGTGCACCGTCATATTCAGCGTCTCAATGCGCCGACTACGTTTGTGCTCAAATGATTCGTGACAGGTTATCATTTCACTCATACTAGGTGCGCGCCTCCATCGAGAATAATCTGCTCGCCAGTAATCATCCCATGGCCCTCGACAAAATAGACAATAGTCTCGGCAACAGATTCAGCAGTACAGGTCTTTTTCAGCGGTGCCCGTGATTCAAGATGAGCCAGCGTTCGCGCATAGTTCTCTTTACCCAATCCTGCCTCGAGCCACTCTCCCTGAATAAAACCCGGGCATACGGCGTTGATGCGAATTTCCGGCCCCATCACCCGGGCTAAGGAACGCGTCATCGTCAGCAGTGCACCTTTTGATGCGGCATAAGCGACTGAACTACCAATGCCCTGAATACCCGCAATCGACGCGACGTTAACCACAGACGCTTCACCGGATGCACGCATGCCCGCCTCGGCGGCACGAATCATCTGATAGGGCCCCACAACGTTGACGCCGTATAGATGGAAAAAATCATCCTTATCAAGGCCTTCCAACTCAGCATGAGCATTGAATTTCGTCGTTCCTGCATTGTTCACCAGCGCATTAATCTTGCCCCACTTGGCCATCGCCTTGTCGGCCATGGCACGACAGGCCGCATCGTCACTAACATCAGCCTGGCAGATCAATGTTTCAACCCCTAGCGCTTCACAGGCTTTGGCCGTGGCCTGCGCACCTTCTCGACTGCGTGAGTAATTGATCACAACATGACAGCCTTTACTGGCCAGCAATTTTGCCGTCGCGGCACCCACGCCAGATGAAGAGCCGGTAACAATGGCAACTGCGCCTTGTAGATCCATTGAAAATTTCCTGTGGTTGTTCACTATGAATTTGTCGATATGAGACAGTCGATATGAGATCGTCGGTCCTATTTGGTCGGTTTTTCAGACTGTATTTTTCAGTCTGAATAACCGGCCCGGTATGCAGCGGCCAGCCGCGCATGATACGAGACACCGATACTGGCCGGCCCGAGGGCTAAACGCCGTCGGGATGCTCTTTATGAAAGTTTTCCCAGTACTCTTTGATCGTTGTCTTCATCTCCCGGTGCAGCATGAGCATGGAAAACAGGTTTGGCAACGTCATCATCGCCAGGGTGACGGCGGAAATGAGCCAGATCAACGATGTATCCGCAATCGACGCTAGGAAAAAACCCACCACATAAACGATGCGATAGGGGGTTACGGAGCGCACACCAAATAGATAGGTCATGGCCCGGTCGCCATAATAAGACCACGCTACCGCCGTCGAGAAAGCAAACAATACCAGCCCGACAGACACTATATACTTGCCAAACTCACCGAACACACCCCGAGTGAATGCCATGGTTGTCAGTTCAACGGAATGGATCAAGGATTTGCCTTGCAGATCGACAGCTGTCACCACACTGCCCTGATCGACGCTAACAACACCGGAATAGAGTTCATCGCCGGCGTAGAAACGCACATCCTCGGCAATAGACCGATTGTGAATAATAGTGATAGCACTTGTGTCGGCGACACCAGCGGCAATCATGATATCACCGGTAAAGGACGTCACTGGGTCATCGTCGGCACCGAAGCTCAAGTGTTTAAACAAATCTTGGCGTTGTTCTGGCACGGTATCCGAATAGCTACCCGCAACAATCTCCGTATCAAACGGTTGGAAATTATTCTGGAATTTTTCTGTCCAAACCCCTGAAGACAAGATCACGAGTCCCGTAATGGTGCAAATCACGATGGTGTCGATAAAGGGCTCTAGGATCGATACCATTCCTTCAGAAATCGGTTCGTCAGCACGCGCCGCGGCGTGGGCGATAGGGGCCGACCCTTGACCTGCCTCGTTGGAAAACAAACCACGGTTAACGCCCCGATTGAACGCGTAGGCAAACGTTGCGCCGAGGAAACCGCCAGTGGCAGCGCTACCGGTAAAGGCGTCGCTGAATACCGCCATGAAGGAAGGCAAGACGTTGTCAATATTGGTGATAATGACGCCCATTGCACCGATCAGATAGATGACCGCCATAAAGGGCACGATTTTTTCTGCGACTTTGACAATCCGGCCGATACCACCAACGATAACAATGCCCAATAAAGTGGCGAGCACTAAGCCCGTCATCCATTCGGGAATCCCGAAGGTCGCCTGCACACCACTAGCAATGTTATTACTCTGGGGCATATTGCCGCTGCCGAATGAACTAATGACGGTCGCAACAGCAAAGGTGACTGCCAGCCATTTCATGTTTAGACGGCGCTCCATCACATACATGGGACCGCCGACGATGTAACCATTCTCATCTTTGACGCGATATTTGTGTGACAGGGACACTTCGACAAACTTGGTGGCCATGCCGAAAAACGCCGTCATCCACATCCAGAATAAGGCAGCGGGCCCACCGAGATAAATCGCCAGCGCTACGCCACCTATATTGCCGGTGCCCACCGTACCCGAGATCGCTGTGGTTAATGCCTGAAAGTGAGATGCATCGCCCACGTCACCCGGCTTGTCATATTTGCCGCGCACCACCCGCCACGCATGCCTGAAGAATTGTACCTGAGGAAACTTCAAGTAAACCGTAAAGAACAGTCCCGTGCCAAGCAACACAAAAGGAAAGTAAAGGGCTGAGCCGAGAAGGCTATCGAGCAAATCTAAGAAACTCGCAAAAGATTCCAACGGCATGTCCTTGTAGTAGCGGGGTAAAGGTCGACGACCATAGCAAATTAGCCCGCTGATGAATAGCTAGCCTTGCACCCCACCACTTCTAGCGCTATCTAGCTACTGACTGTTTGCCGCATAGTGACGAATTCTTCGGCCATGGTCGGGTGAATGCCAATAGTGGCATCAAACACCGCCTTGGTTGCACCAGCCTTCAGAGCAATCGCAATACCCTGAATAATTTCACCGGCTTCTGGACCCACCATATGAACACCCAAGACCTTATCGGTATCGCGATCGACGATAAGCTTCATCAGGGTTTTCTCATCACTGCCACTCAAGGTGTGCTTCAGCGCCCGAAAGTTCGAGCGATAGACATCCACATTAGCATGGGTATCCCGGGCCTGATGCTCGGTGAGGCCCACCGTACCGATATTCGGCTGACAAAACACCGCCGTGGCAATATTCGTATAATCCATATGCAACGGCTGATCTCGAAAATAGGTACTCGCAAAAACCATGGCTTCAGCAATAGCAACCGGGGTAAGCTGAATGCGGTCGGTGACATCGCCCAGCGCGAATATCGATGGCTCAGAGGTACGGAAATGCTCATCGACAATAATTGCGCCATTGTCGCGGCAGTTCACATTGACATGCTCAAGCCCAAGATCTTCCACCGCCGGGACACGGCCGGTGGCGTACATGACGCAGTCGAACGTCATACTGACATCATGCTCAAAGTACACCTGCAGGCTGTCATCGGCATTCTTTTCGATTTTCAGAACGTTGGAATTTAAGTGTAGATTCACCCCTTTCTTGACGATCTCGCTAGTCACTGTCTGCCGCACATCCTCATCAAAACCACGTAAGAACAGCGGGCCGCGATAAGACAGATGACTCTCGCTACCAAGCCCGGCGAAAATGCCGGCAAACTCAACCGCGATATAACCGCCGCCCACCACCAGTGTGCGCTTGGGTAACGTGGGCAAGTGGAAAGCCTCGTTGGAGGTAATGACCAGATCGTTACCGGGGAAATGGGGAACGACGGGCCAGCCGCCGGTGGCAATCAATATCTTCTGTGTCGACACAATCCGGTCACTGATGCTGATGTGGTGCGCATCGACAATACGCGCCCGGCCATCAAAATGGGTAACACCCGCATCATCCAGCAAGCCTTTGTAAATGCCATTGAGGCGGCTAATTTCTTTATCTTTATTGCTGATAAGCGTGGTCCAGTCGAAGTCCGGCTCTGCCTTGGACCAGCCGAAGCCTTGCGCATTATCAAAGTCTTCAGAAAAATGGGACGCGTAGACCAGCAGTTTTTTGGGCACACAGCCAACATTGACGCAGGTGCCGCCCAGGTATTTGTCCTCGGCTGTCGCCACCCGGGCACCGTAGCTAGCACTCATCCGTGCGGCGCGTACACCACCCGAACCCACGCCAATGACAAACAAGTCATAATCATACTCAGCCATTCAAATTCCGCCTTTTCCTTTAATAAAGTATAGAGTCTGCAATATCGAGCTGCATGTTAGACCGCGCGCCTGATTAAATCCATGTCCTACCCGCCACCACCTGACGACCCGTTCAAGGTAGAATGCCCAATCTGCTGTCGCGAACACAAACATGCGCTACTCATTAACCCGCTTTACGGCAACAACCGTTAACAGCTCACTGTCCTGTGAAGAGACCTGTGAAGAGACCAGTGAAGTGGCCTGTGAAGTGACCTGTGAAGTGACACGGCTGGCAGGACAACTGAACCTGCACTATGTGCTCACCGGCGATCTGGCACAGATAGACTGGCCGACGGATAATGCGACCCCTGCCCGCCGCATGCAATTGTGGGAGCAGACCTGTTTCGAGGCATTTCTCCGCCAGCCTGACGAGCACGCCTATATTGAGACCAATGCATCTCCCAGCGGCCACTGGCAATGCTTCACCTTTTC
>JBLHRT010000160.1:0-6633 GCA_047626255.1 Candidatus Azotimanducaceae bacterium | reverse complement strand
CGGCGAATCAGCTGCCCCGGCTTTTTCTGGATCTCGAACAGAATCATTGAAGATCGAAACAAATTCGATAATCGGATCGTCCATCGTACCGGAGACTTTGTACTTCGCACTAGCGAGCTGGTTAATCTGACTCTCAAATACCTTTCGAGCTAACAAGACTCCCGCACCCAACAAGGGATTCGTCAGCGCCGAGTAAGCAGCATACCAAGGTAGGTTCCGACTAACAGGCAAGGTTACAATTAAATCGTTATCGAGCGTATTATTCGCAAGATCAATTCGCCCACCCAAACGGAAAGTACCGCCAGAGCCAGTGATGACAATAGGCTCAATGACATCAACAACACCCTGATTAAAGCGGCTACTACCCTGTATCGTTTTGAACGAAAAACCTTCTTCAACGATATCGGAAAAATCGAATCGGAAGCGGTTGGCCAATGATGCAAAGTCGAAAATACCCAGCAGCTTCAGCGCCCCTGCGGCCGACTCCGCCTGAACAAACCGCCCCTCTTTTGCATCTAGCCGCATATCACCCGACACCGTGTTAAGGGCGATCATCACCGGCGAGCCTGGCCACTGCAGGTCGCCATTAAACACAAAATCTTTACCCTCGATGCTGGCCGCATAACCCCAGGACGTCAACGCGCGGCCCAACTCGGGCACGTTAACGACGCCGGAAAATCGACTTCGATTCAGCCCCTGCACCACTGACCAATCAATTGTCGAGCCGGCATCAATCTCTATATTCTTAACAAGCGCACTAAGATCCGAAACCGATCCGCCCGTCGTTGTTGGACGATATTTAAAGGCCCAGCGCCCATAATCTTCAGTACCTAGGCGCAGATTTTTGACGCTGAAATCAACGCCTGGCAACTCACGTGGATCAATACCTGCCATGGGGTCGACGTCGGTTGAATCGGACTCCAATACCATATAATCCAGCCTAGCAATCAAAAGCTGATCGTCCTGATCCGGTATGGTCAGCAGCCCTCCCAGTAATTTGTTGTTCAACTCGACATGCCAGGCATCGTCAGCACGGCTAATATGCATATCGACATCGTCGAGCCCCATACCCTCGACCTGCAAATGCTTGGCGTGGATCGCCATAAAGTCTAATCGCGCGATGAGTTCAGAGGACAAGGAATCCTGTGTGGCACTTTCCATATCACTGCTGAGCTGCAGCCAACGCGCATAGTCAACTTCCTGCAGCTGTCCCGACACTCGCAAGGCGTCAAAGGTAACGGCGCCCAAGGGCATTGGGCCAAAGTGTAGCCTGCCGCCCACGAGTTGGTTTTCACGGATTCTAATCCGGCCCTTAACATCATCAAGCTGCAAACCTACCTCATAGCCGTCGTCATAAAAGGTTTGCTCATAATCAAACGTGACTGCCTCATGCTTGAGTTTCTCCATCGGCGGCGGCAGGTGCACCACCACACCCTGTAAATCAGAATGAGCCTCAACGGTCAGGCTCGACTGACTATCACCCGCAGGTACATGAACCACTGACTCGTAATCCAACTTGCCCTCGATCCGGGAGAGCAAGGGCTGTCCTGACCATTGGTACAAGTCATCCGTTGCAACACTGCCGCGGGTAACAATGCGAATCTCATCCACATGACCCTCTTTATTTTTCATTGAGCTAATTGTGCTAATAACCGATTCACCAAAAATCAACGCGGTGAAGGGTTCGGCACTCACCCCTTCGCGCGTTTCATAACGAATCTGACCCTCGATCTTTTCAATACTGAGATTGACGTTCTGCATCAACAGGTCTCCACCATCCAGATCAATTGACGCATCGACGCCTATGGGCTCACCTGTCCGCGCCCCGATGGGAACATCCAGGTGCAGCTTGCCTGACATGCTGCCATTAGCACGCCAGGATTGCGCCATCTGTCGGGTCAAATCGCTGATGGGGGTTTCATTCAAGAGGCGCAGACCTTGGTCTAGCTCACCCTCAATAGCCGCGCCGATGAATATTGAATCTGCACCTTGCAGGGTAATAGGTACGTTCAATGTCACTTGCTGTAGTTGGTTCCCCAACAACTGACCCTTGGCGTCAGCTGCGGTGATGCCGATATTATTGATATATACAAGCGCATCAACATTTTCTAGGACGGGCCAGACAGGGTCATAAGTGAGATCCGCACTGTCGACATCAAAGTATAATTCATGCACCTTGCGTATCTTCGGCGCATCCCTGAACAGGGACCCATGAAACACCATCCCAGCTTGTCTTGCTGTTCCTTTGTTAACGGCGCGGCCCAACCATTCCAATAAGGTTGGGCTAAGAATACTTGGCAAAAACCGATGTGCATCCAGCAAGTCCGCATCACGAACACCCACTTCCAGGCCCCATGTGTGCTCGTCCTTACTTGCCGGCAGCCGTAACTGAACCCGCCCACCTGCGACGAGCCCCGCCTGGGCGACGCTGAGCAGGCCACTCTCAACAAGCAAGGCGTCAGGCGTGACTCGGTAACGCAACTGCCCTTGCGCGACATCAAAGGGCCAGGGCGCAGAAAACATGGATTTGAAGTTCAAGGTAAATGGCTGCGTGTTATGAAGATCCAGATAACCCCCATCACGTCCCAGCGACGCCAGTCCATCCAGACGACTGATGCCGGGCAGGGCTTCATAAGCCGATAATTGTAAATCGTCGATCTGTGTAACCAGGTGTGGTGTTGGAGACGTGGCGAGATTCTCGACAGAGAGATAAACATCTTCGAGCTGACCGCGTGGATGCACACCTGTGAGCATGCCTTGAGCAGCGTCTGGTAGCAATCCTGCCTGCTGACTCAGACTCGTCAGACCACTGGCTATATCCGTTATCGACAAGGCGGGTGAATACACCACCAAATCCATGTCGTCCTGGCGCCGCTTAAGTATCACGGTGGATTGATCAAGTACCCACGGCACATTGCCGACGGTCATTGATAGGGTATCGAAATACCACTGAATTTCACTATCACCCAGACCGACTATCGCGAACTCAGCACGCAGATCCGACAGCAACTCGACCGACCGGCCTTGTCGCTGCCCCTGCAGCGCATGGCTTACTGTCGAGCCGACAAGCTCAAATGCGCCATGATGAAACTCTAGCCAGAACTCGCCACTTAAGCCGAGCTTGGTTATCTGCGTATCGGCAAGTGACATGGCCGGCAGTAGATCCATCATCTCAAGATTTGGCACCTGTAAATACAGACTCGCGCTAAAGGTCTCTTGATCACGTGGATCACCGGCATACTTGCCTAACAGCGCGATAGTGTCGGTGTAGGGCATGTCACCCAAGCGTTCAACCACAAGAGGTAACGACATGGAACGGCCCTCGCCATCCGCCACCAAATCAAATCCCTGGTCGGTCTGATTATGAATCTGGTAATGGGCTTGTAGCCCGACGACATCAATGTCAACTTGCGTTAACTCAACAGACTTTACATGCGGCATCGAGGCAAGCAACGGTTCCAGATTCAGGCGAGTGTCGCGCGCTGGCAACCCATCAATAGCCCATACACCATTGGGGCTTTGCTTGAGGCGAAAGCTCAATCGGTCAACCGCAAGATCACTGACCACCAGATCTGCCTCGACGAGGCTCAGAACAGAATTGATCCCCACTGACATTCGGTCAAACGTGATGCCACGTTCCGTGGACGTCCCAATACTGAAGCCATTGATGATGATACGGGGATCAAGATAAGACCATTCACCCTGCAGGCTAGAAATATGTACTGGCACCTGCAGCGCCGACGACAGACGTGTCTCAATGGCCTCACGAAACATGTCTACCTGGCTAATAACTAATCGGCCTATAGAAACGTACGCAGCCAGTAGAATGAGCACCAACAGCGTGGTGGCTTCAACTAGATTGACGAAGACTCGTCGGGGACTGGTCTTGATCATTGGGCGCTAGCCATGTAATGGCACCACAACATCAAACTGCTCCTGAGTGTAGCTCGTCTCAACCTGCAATTTGATGGTGCAGGCCAATGCCTGAGACAAGTCAGCTACGCTGGCGGCGTCCTCATCAAGAAGGCGATCAATCACCGGCTGCGACGCCATGATAAGGCAGCCATGTCCGGCAAACTTCAGTGCCTTGCGCTGGATTTCACGATAAATTTCCAGACATACCGTTTCAGTCGTCTTGATATAACCCTTGCCATCACAAGCACTACAGGGCGCACATAACACCTTCAGCAAGCTTTCGTGGGTACGCTTGCGCGTCATCTCCACCAGACCCAGATCCGATATTTCAGATATATTCCATTTGACCCGGTCAGCCTGCTGACCCTTCTCAAGAATTCGCAGCACCTGACGCTTATGCTCCTCATCCACCATGTCAACGAAATCAATAATCACGATACCGCCAATATTGCGCAGTTTAAGTTGCCTCGGCAACACCGACGCCGCCTCCAAATTAATGCGATAAAAAGTTTCTTCGAGATCCTTACGGCCCACAAATGCGCCAGTGTTGACGTCGACGGTCGTCATCGCCTCCGTCTGATCGATCACCAGATAGCCACCAGACTTCATAGGTACACTTCGATTGAGGGCAGTGATGATCTGATCTTCCAGATTATGTGCATCAAACAGGGGGACCTTGAGAGACACTAGCTTCAGGCAGCCAAGCTTTTCAGGAATAAAATCCACCAGAAAACGTTCGATAGCATGAAACACTTCCTGGTTATCCACCAAGATACTGGCAGTGTCGCGATTGATAATATCCCGCATAGCGCGCAGGTGAATTGGCAGGTCTTCGTAAACGGTCGACGACGCCGGCAAGCCACGCGCCTCCTGATCTATCACACGCCAGCGCTTGCGCAACAGCTCCGCATCTCGCTGAATCTCTTCCTCGGTTGCCCGCTCAGAGGCGGTTCGAACGATGAAGCCGTCAGTATCGCTGTCCTGATGCACCCTTGCCATAATATCCTGCAAGCGAGTTCGACTCGCTACATCTTCGATGCGTTGGGATATACCGATATGATTACTGCCCGGTGTATAGACTAAGAACCGTGAAGCGATCGATATACTCGTTGTGGCCCGCGCACCCTTCGTGCTGATAGGCTCCTTGGTCACCTGCACCAGTAATTCTTGACCCTCCCGAACCACTTGCTGAATCGGCGGATATTTAGCATTGGGGTTGAAGTCGCCCTCAATGTATTTGAACTGCGAGTCAACCAGATCAGTGATATGCATAAAAGCCGCTCGCGGCTGGCCAATATCGACAAAGGCACTTTGCATACCAGGCATTACTCGCACGACCTTGCCCTTGTAGATGTTACCCACAGTGACCCGGGTGTGCGAACGCTCAATAAAGATCTCCTGCAACAACCCGACTTCAACCAGCGCTACGCGAGTTTCTAGCGGTGACACGCTAATAATAATCTCTTCAGCCATGCTGAATTACTTCCTGAGGTTCAGACACATGAGCCGCTGATACATGTCGTGGTAGACAATCAATCCCAAAACGCGCCAGCCAGAAGGCCGTTTCTTGCAGGGGCAGGCCCGCAACATTACTGCCACTGCCTGTGATGGACGTGACGAAAATGGCGCCGAGGCCCTGAATACCATACCCCCCAGACTTATCCTGCGGCTCACCGCTAAGCCAATAACGCTCGGCGTCGCTACGCGCAACAACACCGAAGGTCACTTGCGTCTCAACGCTGAAACTTTCCCGCTGAGAACTTGCAGGACAAGCGAGCGTGACAGACGTCAGCACTTGGTGTGTTCTATTGGACAACCGCGTAAGCATTTCTATCCCTGCCGACTCATTAACGGGCTTGCCCAATATGTCGCCGTCAAGTACCACAATTGTGTCAGCACACAACACCACTAGCTCAGGATTCTCAACGTCGGCAGGATCCAACAGGCCGAAAGCAGCGCTGACCTTGCCATCCGACATACGTTGCACGTAATCGCCAGCAGACTCATTCGCCAATGGCGTCTCATCAATGTCGGGGGTGATGGTGCGAAAACTGAGATTGAGTTGACGCAATAGTTGGGACCGGCGCGGTGACGCGGAGGCCAGAACAAGCTCTACCATAATTTTTCCTGAGAAACTTCCCGTACGAACAGCGACAAGCAACCACTATCAATCGCTTCATCTGACTCAGGTTACATGAAACAAACGGCGGGCGTAACGCAAAAACAAAAATACCCAGGGCCATACCAGCGCGCTGACCACTGAAGGGAACAGAAACCACATGCTCCACTGGGTTGTTCCGGCAATACTCTCTATCCAGAAATTAACCAACTGGTTCAGACCTATAATCGCGAACACGATCATGCTTTGTTGCCAGACAGCAAACATTCGCAAACGTTGATAAAGGCTGGATGCAATATAGGCAACGAGCATCAAAGACAGTGCATGCTGCCCCAGCAGACTGCCAAGCAATACATCTAATCCCAGACCCAGTACCCAGGCAACAGCAATGCCGACCCGGTAGGGCAGAGCGATGACCCAGTAGATCAGCACAAGGGCCACCCAGTGGGGGCGCAGATAACCAACCTCATACGGGATGAAGTCGGGTAAGGCGACAATGCTCAAGATCATTGCCAGCAAAAAACTGGCCGCTATGACCCATACTCCCTGACTACGCATACTAAAGCTGGCCGTCCGATTCTGGCGCGGTGTCTCGCGTC
>JBLHRT010000159.1:0-6672 GCA_047626255.1 Candidatus Azotimanducaceae bacterium | reverse complement strand
ACAACCGATCGGACAACTGACCTGCCAAATTCGGCATTGCCGGTCCCAGGTTACGGCCGAGATTCCAACTATGGGCGCGGTAACCCAGATGGGCCAGGTAGCTGCGCAAGACGGTAGTTGACAAGTCGCTGGCACCCAAACCCGGCATCACCAGCACATGGTGCTGATCACCCCGCGGCGAACTCAATAGAAACGGCGCTGACGGGATCAGTCCGGCCATCTCAGCAAATGCCCGAGGTCCCTCGGCAAACATGAGACTTCTATGTGGACGAGAATATTTTTGATTGGCCATGGTTGTGACTCCGGCAGGAGAATGAGACAAAAACCAAGAATGTCTCAGCAATGAGACTTTAGCAACAGAAATCTCATTTATTTTTGTGCACTGCGCAATAATAGCGACCACTGACTGCTGCAGTCAATCATGCCGACGCCCCAACAAACCTATTCGTTGATCTAAACTTGCAGACATAAACCCGCGGATTTAAATTCCCAGACTTAAACTCCCAGAATGTATCCGGTAGACTCGTCCGCTGACGTATTCGACATGAAGCAAAGGGCGTAATTTATGATCACTATTCACGGCTCACCCATATCACCGTTTGTTCGCAAGACGCTTGTCTGCCTGAATGAAAAAGGCGTGAAATATACACTCAACCCCATTAGCCCGTTCCCGCCACCCGCGGACTTTTTGGCCATATCCCCACTCGGAAAGATTCCCGCCCTAACAGATGGCGATCTGTCAATTCCTGACTCGGCGGCCATTTGCGGTTACCTAGAAAAACGTTTTCCAGAGCACGCCCTCTATCCAATAGACGATGCACTTTATGGGCGCACCCTGTGGTATCACATTTGGGCAGACAACGAGCTACCCAAGGCAACAGCCTCGCTGTTTTTCAACAGAGTCGCCGTCAAAATGATGAATCGCGAACCCGATCAGCCGCTGATCGACAAAATTATCAGTAAAATCCAGCCTCCGATTTTTGACTACCTGGAAGGTGAGATAGGCGACAAGACCTATCTGCTAGGCGACACATTCAGCATTGTCGACATCGCGATTACCTGCCAGTTTATTCAGATGTTATATTCAGGTGAGGCACTCCCTGTAAACACGCATCCAAATATAGCGCGCTATGTTACGACCCATATGCATCGTGAAACATTCAAAACCCTGATCAACAGTGACCCGTTTATCAAGGTTGAATAACGGCCAACAGCAAAGCGCACCATTGCGGCCTCTCGATGCTGCCACCGACGGGGAGGAGTTGTCGCCGGTTATAGCCAAATACTACTTAATTCAGCCGCTTTTATCACCGAAGTATCTAATTATAGCGATCCAGTGACCGAACTTTTTTCGCGTTTCTGCGTTTCTGGCGTTTCTGGCGTTTCTGGCGTTTCTGAGACAGTTTATTTTTGGGATCACTCAGCCCCTAGCCACACCTAAGCGTCTGAGACACTAAAGCGCTGCAGCTCTGCGAAGCATTGACGCTCGTCAGCGCTGACCAACCAGACCCGGTAGAAAATAGCTCCGGTATTTAATCGTGGATCAGAACCGGGGTAACTATTATCATTGCCTAGCCAAGGGGTTGTCCTGACATGCAACCTAGTGGACCGTCACAACGCCCAACGTCATACCAATAGCCGAGATACACCGTGTTAACTTACAATAATATTTTGGATATAGCCTGCCGCCGCAAAGGCTCAGAAGCGCAAGTAGAAGCACTGCTGTCACCCCCACGCAGCAATGACCAATTGACCCTACTAGCCGATGGCAGATACCTGTCAGCCTTCAGCAAGAAGGTATTCCAATCAGGTTTTGTCTGGCGGGTGGTGGAAGCCAAGTGGGACAACTTTGAAAACCTGTTTTGGGAATTTGATGTCGACAAGTTACTCTTGATGCCTGACGAGATGCTCGACCAACGAGCCCTCGACAAGCGCATTATTCGCAATCAAAAGAAAGTCTGGGCTATCCGCGAGAACGCCATGATGATCGATATCACCCGACGCCACGAGCAGTGTAGTTTCGCTGAGTTTATCGCAACCTGGCCGGTCAATGACATCACTGGCCTATGGCTTTACCTGAAAAAACATGGCTGTCGCCTCGGCGGCAACACAGGCCCCTATGCCCTACGCACACTCGGCAAAGATACCTTTTTGTTCACGCGCGATGTCGAGGGTTACCTGCGCGAGCATGAGATCGTCGAAACAGGTATTAACACACGCTCGGCGCTAACCAATGCCCAACGCTTTTTCAATGACTTGCAGCAAACCTCCGGTCGCAGCCTAACGGAACTCAGTCAACTGGTCTCACTCAGTCATGGCGAAAACAGGGCCGGAATAAGGATACAAGAGCCCGCACCCTAACCGCTCTCTACGCCTTAACGTTGCACATAATGGGGCTAAAAAATTAAATCATACCGTCATGAGCACACTACGGCTCATGTTAACATGGCCCATCGATGCCAACGGAATGACGTAGGTGCCACTCCGTGGCGAACGAATCTACTCAAACTAAAATTGAATCAAGAATACTCCTCGCATCAGCATCTCATGATAAAAACCTTGCAAACCATCCCTTTTCGGGTGTAGGTTACTTTGATATTAGAACGCTCACGGCAAACACTATCCTTCAACTTTGGGGAAATGATGGCCACGAATGCAGCGCAACCCAACGTTATCCAACGACGACATGTCATCAGGATGACGACATCTTCGTCATGGGCCTCTACGTCCACAGCGATCGGTGTGATATGAGCGCATCTCCGCTATGGCCTCTGGTCTTATATTTCGCCTCCATTGTGGCTCTGGTCATTGCCATTCTCGTCCTTTCGTCATTACTCGGCGAGCGATCTCCCCAGCGACGCGCCACCATTGAGCCGTTTGAATCAGGCGTCGTGCATATTGGCTCGGCCCAGAGCCCAACATCCATTGAATACTTCCTCGTGGCTATGTTCTTCGTCATCTTCGATCTAGAAACCGTTTTCATTTTCGCTTGGGCTGTAGCATTCGAACCTCTCGGCCTGTTTGGTTATATCGCTATTAGCGTCTTTATCCTTGTTCTAGTGGTGGCGCTCGTCTATGAATGGCGATCCGGCGCGCTCGATTGGGGTAGGAAAACCCGACTACAACCACCCAACTTACAACCACCTACCAACCCACCCAAGGGCTATGCCCTGCAACCCGCGCGGGACTAACGATGGAATGGAGCCTAAGCCCAGTCGACGAGAAAATTTCGGTCACGGAAGTCGACCCCATGCTCGATACGCACCTAAAGCGCAACCTCGTTATGACTAACTTAGAGTCGATGCTGGCCTGGGGTCGCAAGAATTCTATATGGCCATTCAACTTCGGTCTTTCCTGTTGTTATGTGGAAATGGCGACAGCGCTGACCAGTCGCTACGACGTTTCACGCTTTGGCTCAGAGGTCATTCGCGGCTCGCCTCGCCAAGCCGATATGATGGTGATATCAGGCACCTGTTTTCTGAAGATGGCACCCGTTGTACAACGTTTGTATGAACAGTTGCTTGAACCCAAGTGGGTCATTTCAATGGGCTCATGTGCCAACTCTGGCGGCATGTATGACATCTACAGCGTGGTTCAGGGGGTCGACCGATTTATACCCGTCGATGTTTATGTACCCGGCTGCCCACCTAGGCCTGACGCATTTTTGCAGGGTTTAATGCTACTTCAAGATGCGGTCGGCAAAGAGCGGCGCCCCTTAAGCTGGGTGGTAGAAGACCAACGCGTCGTCAAAACTGAACCCATCAGTCAAAGAGACCAGATGACACCCGCTCGAATGAAAGCGACAGATTTAAGGAAACCTGACCAAGTGTGAGTCCCAGAACACCCATAATAAACTGTTGGCATATCGGCGCGGTACCGTAGAGCGCAAGTGCCAAAAACAGGGATTAGGCATGACCGCAACTGCTACGCCAAGGCTGGAAAATCACGACCCGTTAGTGGAAACATTTCCAGGCGTGGCGTTTGTGCTCCAGCCTACTGTCGACCAGATACCCACTTATTGGGTCGAACGCTCGATATTGCAGGGGTTACTGGCACAACTCAGGCCGCACTATGCAATGCTGTTTGATCTGACCGCCATGGATGAGCGCCAGCGTGTCCATCGTGAGGATCTTCCAGCCAGCGACTTCACCGTTATTTATCACTTGTTTTGCCTGCATCGCAGGCAAGATCTGCGCATCAAAGTGGCACTGCTGGAAACCGATCTTGCGCTCCCAAGCATTCATGAATTGTATCCGAATGCCAACTGGTATGAACGGGAAGTCTGGGACATGTTCGGCGTCGTATTCACCGGCCACCCGAATCTGTATCGCATTCTCTTGCCACCCACCTGGGAGGGCCACGCCCTACGCAAGGATCATCCGGCGCGTGCCACGGAGATGGAACCCTTCAAACTTGATGAGGCACGCCAAGATCGCGAGCAAGAGGCTTTGCGTTTTCAGCCTGAACAATGGGGCATGCAGCGCAAGCACGGTAAAACAGAGTTTATGTTTTTGAACCTTGGGCCCAACCATCCTTCGGTGCATGGTGTGTTCCGTATCGTCCTGCAACTCGACGGCGAAGTCATTGTGGATGCGGTGCCAGAGATCGGCTATCACCATCGCGGTGCCGAGAAAATGGCAGAGCGCCAGACGTGGCACACTTATATACCCTACACCGACCGTATCGACTATCTCGGCGGGGTCATGAATAACCTCCCCTACGTCATGGCCGTTGAGCAACTCGCGGGCATCACCGTACCCGACCGGGCAAAAGTGATTCGCATCATGATGGCCGAGTTGTTCCGGATTTCCAGTCACCTCGTGTTCTACGGTACCTTTGCCCAAGATGTGGGACAGATGTCACCGGTGTTTTATATGTTCTCTGATCGTGAACGCCTGCTACGCATCGTTGAGGCGATTACCGGCGGACGCATGCATCCTGCTTGGTTTCGTATCGGCGGTGTCGCCCATGACCTGCCAGAAGGTTGGGACACCATGATCAAGGATTTTCTCGACTGGATGCCGGCGCGCTTGGCTGAATACGACAAGATGTCCATGAACAACAGCATTCTCAAGCAACGCACCCGCGACATAGGCAGCTACTCCCAACAAGAAGCCCTGGCCTGGGGCATCACCGGACCGAACTTGCGCGCCACCGGCTTTGACTTCGATCTGCGTCGCGATCGACCCTACGGCGGTTACGATCAGTTTGAGTTTGAAGTACCGGTATTCACACACGGGGATTGTTATGATCGCGCCCTGGTCAGAGTTGCTGAGATCAGGGAGAGTCTTCGCATCATCAGGCAGTGCCTGCAGCAGATGCCAGCCGGCCCCTATAAGGCCGATCATCCGTTGACAACACCACCACCGAAAGCCAAAACCCAACATGATATCGAAACCCTCATTCACCATTTCTTGAGTGTCAGTTGGGGACCGGTCATTCCGCCCGGCGAGTGCAGCGTTGCGATCGAGGCAACCAAAGGCATCAACGCCTACTACCTGACTAGTGATGGTGGTACCGGCAGCTATAGAACCCGTATTCGAACACCATCATTTCCACACCTACAGCAGATACCCTTAATCAGTCGGGGACTGATGATTGCAGACCTGATCGCCATCATTGCCAGCATTGACTTTGTTATGGCAGACGTTGATCGCTAAAGAGCCACCCTGACGCCGTCATCAAGGTCGCTCTAGAAAGCTGTAGCTAGCTGCAGAAAATTGCGGGAAGTAGCGGGAAGTCAAAAGTAGGCAGGCAAGTACCAAGGAGGATGTCATGCAAGTCGCCACAGACAAGATCATCAATAGCTTGTCGACACCTGAAGTGGACGAGATTGAGACGTTAATCGCGCACCTGCCCGATCGGCGTTCTGCCGCGATTGATGCGCTCAAAATTGTCCAGCAGCATCGCGGTTGGATCTCCGATGGCAGCCTCGCCGCTATCGCCTACTTGTTAGGTATGTCGACGGCGGCACTAGATGCTATTGCTACCTTCTATAATCTCATCTATCGGCGGCCAGTAGGTGAACAGGTCATTCTCGTGTGTGACAGCGTTAGCTGCTGGATTATGGACGGCGACAGCGTCTGCCAGTCAATTCAGTCGCGCCTGCAGATTGGTCTGGGTGAGACCACAGCAGATGGGAAATACACACTGCTACCCGTCACCTGCCTCGGCGCCTGCGATCACGCCCCGACGATGATGGTGGGTGACACCTTACATGCAGACCTTACTGTCGAGAGCATCAACGAGGTGTTCAAATAATGGAGACGCCGCTGACGACCAACATCCAGCCTGACATGGGCCCTACCGATCTCGCACGCTATGAGGCCGGCGGCGGCTATCAGGCGGTACGCGACAATATTGGCAAGGTAGACCCGCAGGATTTACTCAGCGTCATCATGGAGTCCGATCTTCGTGGCCGCGGTGGCGCTGGCTTTCCCACAGGCATGAAATGGAGTTTTGTACCCAAAGACGATCACTCAGGCCATCGATATCTGGTTGCCAACGCGGACGAGATGGAGCCCGGCACGTTCAAGGATCGGCTGTTGATGGAGTACGATCCCCATCAGTTAATCGAAGGTATGATTCTCGCGGCCTATACCATCAGTGCCGATGACGCCTATATTTTTATTCGTCACGAATATCACACAGCCATCCAGCGCCTGCAAGACG
>JBLHRT010000158.1:0-6734 GCA_047626255.1 Candidatus Azotimanducaceae bacterium | reverse complement strand
CCACCTTCGGCCGCATGATAAGCATCACTGAGACGCCAGCAAATCCATTCTGGAAAAAAACGTGGCACGCTGGCCGCAAAGGTGCCGCCGGGCTTTAGCACACGGGCGATCTCCTTGAGAACAGCACGGAAATTTGGAATGTGTTCCAACACTTCCGAGCAGATAACCTTGTCGAAGCTGTTATCCTCAAATGGCAGGGCTGCGCCGTTGGCGACCGCCAGTACCAAACTTTTATCGGGATTGTCAGCGACTTCAAAATCAGCAAATCGCGTACGGGTAATACTCAAATCTCGATGACTCAGGTCGACACCTACAGACTCAATGTCGTGCAGCATATAGCCTGTTATCGTATGGCGACCTTCGCCGCAGCCTAAATCAAGCACGCGATCGTGCGGTTGAATTCGAAGCGTATCAAACTGTATGGTTTGCATAGACATTTAAGGGCTTTTTATGGTCTGTTGATAGGTTTGTACCATGCTTGCCGCGGCGACCTGCCAGCTGAACAAACTCAGGATACGTGTGCGCGCCAGGCCGCCGAGTTGTTCGACTCGCTCTGGATCTTGCAGCAGTTCTGCTACGGCGTCGGCTATTGCTGCTGCGTCGCGCACGGGCACCAGTACGCCTGCATCACCGACGACCTCGGGCAAGGCGCCACCGCGGGTAGACACCACGGCTACACCGCAGGCCATGGCCTCACCGGCGGGCAGGCCGAAGCCCTCATAGACAGAAGGGACCACCACAAGGTTAGTCTCTGCATACAGCGTCACCAGCTCATCTGTTGTGACACCCGAGACAAAACGGATGCGCGAACCCAAATCAAGCTTGTCGATAAGCTTTTGGCTAGCACCATCGGCATTAATCTTACCGAGCACAACCAGATGGATGTGGGGATAGTCGTCGGCCAGCAGGGCAATGGCCCTAATGAGATATTCCAAACCCTTTAGGGGCTGGTCAGCGCTGGCAGTGGCCATGATGCGACCGGGAATTCGGTTGATTTCGGGCCTGGGTATGAAAACCTCTGTATCAATGCCATTGTGCACGACCTTGATACGCGCAGCTTCAATACCAAAGGCACTGGCGATATCTTCCTGTGACTGCTTTGATACGGTCACAATGTGGCGCAGTTGACGCACGACCTGTTTCTGCATACCCAGAAATGAATGCCAGCGGCGTATCAGCAGGCGCATTTTCCAATCTTCGGTGTTACTCAGTGCGATCTCCAAGTCACTGGTGATCGGGTGATGGATAGTCGTCACCAGAGGGATGCCTGCTCGCTGAAGGTCCAGTAGGCCAAAGCACAGAGACTGATTGTCGTGCACGATATCGTAGTCCGGTGTGTGCTTCTTAAAGTGTCGGGTGAGTCTTCGGCCAAAGGTATAGGGCTCGGGAAAGCCGCCGGTCAACATGCTGAACCACTCGAAAAAATCGGTGTACGACAACAGGTGCCGAGGCCGTAGAGCGGTCACATGATTTTTCGCCTCGAACAGGTTGAGGCCGGGTAGTTTGATGAGTCGCACACCCTCGTCGAGAATCGGATAGGGTTCCCCGGAGATAACATCTACCCGGTGGCCGGCACGTTGCAATGCTTTGCTGAGATAACGCAAATAAATACCCTGACCACCGCTATAGGGATTGCTGCGATAGCCTAGCAAGCAAATTTTCAGCAAGGTTGCGGGACCGCCTTCCTCTATATGAGTCTCTAGATCGGGCTCTAGATCGGGCTCTAGGTCGGGATCTAGGCCAGAGGGTGTTGGCATAGGGGCAGGTGTAGGGTTGTAAATTTCCTGCTCGGCGGCGTTACTCTCGGGCATTCAGGCGTGCCACGGAGAGGCTGCGGGACGAGTTTTCGGGCGTAGTGTTCGATAGCTTGCTGACATAGCTAAAAGGTCGACGCTGGCTGTTCACAGAAGTTCATGATTGTACGGTCTTCTTCAGCTCATGACAATTTTAGCGCTTAGCTATCTCACTTCCCGGTACATCCTCGCTGCGGCGCAAATCCTGGCGTTTATCGTTACCTGTGACTTCCGAGATCTTGAACATGGCTCTGGCGTCAATGCGGCGCTCGTCGTCTACACGGCGTTCGGGACCATAAGCCGGTGCCTCATGCTCTTCGGTGAACACGTTGGCGTAGAGGTTGGCCACCCATAACTGACCTTCTTGGGTGCGGCGCAGGAAGCGTAAGCCCTCACCTATGAAAGGTGACACCACGTCCCAGAAAAATCGTGGGTAGCCTGTCCGTAGATCGGCGGCATTGGTATAGCTCATTTTGGCCGCTTGTCCGGTTTCTTTAAATTCAGCAAATAAGGCAGAGATTTTCCGAATGTAATGCGGGTCGGCAAGTTGACCAATCAAGTCAGCGGCACGCAGCAACCCGGGGATGTCAGTGCTTTCCTGATGGTCTTCCTCATTGGGCACCGGGAAGCGGGTGCGCTCGATGTTCCTGGAAAGTATATCGATATCCAGATGTTCATCGTTGGCAAAGCGCTCAGTTATATAGATCTTGGCTCGGTCGACATGGTACGGCGTCAGGAAGGCGTCGGTGGCGCCGGGCGGTGGTGAAATGGTGTCGTAGTTGGCATTAATGGTGTAACGCCCCGCGCGATCGGCGCGACATATGCCTCGCACGTAACCCACGTCATGGTTAAGCAGGGATATCACAAAGTGCACCCAGTCTATAGGCGAGACACTGCCCTCGATTAATATTTTACCGCGTAGAATTTCTGTGCCGACCATGGTCACCATCATGGTGTGGTTTATGTCGTGGTAAGGGGCGTCGCTGTTGGCTATGATTTCCAGCGCATTGCGAGCATTGGAAATAATTAATTGAATGTTAACCTCGTCAGTACCGTACATATTCACGTACTTGTCGACAAGCTCTTCCACAAACGCGTCTATCACGATAGATGAAGGATTAAACATGGTTTGAGTGCCCATAATATAGTTTAAGTATCCATAATATGTTTATGGATTTGTAAGGCATTCTGTACGCTTGTGAGGCTGAGTCAAGTTGAATATCGGTTCAATGGTGCAATCCAAGTGACGGCTGGTCAATTGACTGAATATTTCTTATCATGAGTGGTTTGAAAGGATCCTTTCTTTTTATTGAATATGGTTCATATGGTAACGTCGATGATAGAGCTAAGGCATTTAAAAACATTGGTAGCGTTGCGTGACACAGGCAGCCTGGTGGAAGCTGCTGAGCGTTTGTATCTCACCCAGTCTGCCTTATCCCATCAATTAAAAGATCTGGAAGAGCGCCTGAGCTGTACCCTGTTTGTGCGCAAAACCAAGCCGCCACGGTTTACCAGCGCGGGTCGACGGCTGTTGAGCCTGGCGGATGAGTCGATGCCTATGTTTCGGGCGGCGGAACGCGACATTGCACGACTTGCCGGGGGTGAAGCGGGCCGACTTCATATTTGTATCGAGTGCCACAGCTGCTTTCAGTGGCTGATACCCTGCATTGATCGCTATCGGGGAAACTGGCCGGAGGTCGAACTGGACCTGACGGGTGGTTTTAACTTTGCGCCACAGCCAGCCTTGGTGAGAGGTGATCTGGATCTGGTGATTACGTCAGATCCGGTGGATCTGCCTGGCATTGAATATGTGCCACTGTTTCGATACGAGGCCTTGCTCGCGATTGATAAACAGCACCGTCTGGCGGGGAAGGCATTTGTCGAGCCCACGGATTTGCAAGGCCAGGTGTTGATTACCTACCCCGTTGAGCGTGATCGACTGGACGTTTTTACAGCATTTCTGGATCTTGCTGATGTCGAGCCGCTAGAAATAAGGACTGCCGAGTTAACGCCGATGATGGTGCAGTTGGTGGCGAGTGGTCGGGGCGTTGCCAGTCTGCCTAACTGGGCGCTGACCGAGTACACGCAAAATCAGACTATCTTGGCAAAAAAAATGGGTAAGACAGGTGTCTGGTCGACCTTGTATGCGGCCATCCGAGAAGATCAAAGAGACACGCCGTTCATGCAAGATTTTCTGGCCACGGCTATCGATACCTGCTTCAGTCATCTCACCGGTATTCGCCGTGTGCCTGAAGTTAATGGCTCAAAGGGCGGCGAGCTTGATGTCATAAAAACATCGTAGATGTCGTTGAGATTAGCTAAACGCTGAAAACGAAAAAGCCCCGAGGGACAGTATCCGCCGGGGCTCCGTCAACGTATGGAGAGCAATCTCCGAGTTTGACATAAACTATTGCTAGGTTAGGTCAGCTCGAAGGCTCTCCTTCATAGACTGATTGTCGATAGGATCACCTCCTTTTACGTGCAGGGTATCGGTCGGCGCAATGGACATCCCCCCTGGTTAGGACAGCCACTACGTTGAAACTGGGTCGGACAACAAGAAATTTACCTCAGGTGTCGTAGTCTGTCAAAGCACTTGTGCCGAGAATAAAAATCCGAGGATGGGGCGTGCTTTATGGAGCTTGCTTTAAGGTACAAGGACTGTTGACTGCCAGCTATCCTCGATAAGCCTAAAGATTTGACGGTCATGAATGCGGTCATCGCGATTGAGATCCAGTATCTCGATCCGCGTTGCAATCAGCTCTATGCCGCCGACGCCTTCAGGCGCGGGCGCCTCGTCGATCTTGTTGGATTGCCGAAGACGGGCAATCTCCTCAACGAGTTGAGCACGCGAGGTTATCTCACTGCTCTGGGCGCTCATCGATTGATAGACCTGATCGAGTAACTTACTGCCCTGTGGTCGCCGCATCCAGTTTGTTTTAACAACGGCTGGATCAATCTCGACCATGCTGCCGCCAATCCGGTACTGCCGTTGCATCGTGGGATACCATAGTAGCAACTCGTAAGAGGCGCCTGCCTGCAGTAATTGCCACTTCGGGCTGGTTTTATTGAGGAACAGGGCGAACCGATTGTCGTTGATATCGCGCAAAACCAGCGTACGCACTGAGGCCTGACCTTGCTTGTCGGCAAGCGCCAAAAAGCAGGTGTCAGCGTTACTGTCACCGAGTTTGCGCGCCTCGGTACGATCATTGATGACGCGGGTTATTGGGTTCATTTGCTCTCTGCGCTTGCATAACTGCGGTGTAGGGTTCGAATCCAGCGCTCTTCGTTAATAAACTGCCACGCCCAGCTGACCCACACTTCGCCCAGGCCTGCCGCCAAGATTTGCTCGAGCGTCTTGCCGCGCGCTATGTCAGTTTTTACGCGTTGGCTGGTGGTGTGCAACATTTCTTGGTAGCGCAATAGATCCTCGGTATTGCTGAGAGTGCCATGTCCGGGGATAATTTGGGTATTGGCATCACACAGGCTAACGGCCTGTTCGATACCGCGCATTAAGCCCTCGACACTGCCGCCTCTGTCGATATCGACGAATGGAAATCGATTGCTAAAGAAATGATCACCGAGGTGAATGATATTGGAGTCTTTGAAATAGACGTAGGTGTCCGAGTCCGTGTGACCAGCGGGCATGTGGATAAGTTGTATCGCTTCGTCATTGAAGTAAATGCTGGCGCGGTCACTGTAGGTGATCACGGGTAGGGCTGCTTTGACGGCAGGCTCAGAGCCTGACGTTAAGCGCACGCGGACGTTCTCATGGGCGATGATCAGACTGTCGGTACCGAAGGTAGCGTTGCCCCCGGTATGATCGCCGTGGAAGTGTGTGTTGAGTAAGTAAGCCGGGGCACCATCGCCAAGCTCGGCGATGGCTGCTTTGATTTTTGGCGCCATAGGCGCGTATTGATCGTCAATCATTAAAATGCCATCGGTGCCTACAGATAGGCCAATATTGCCACCGGAGCCGGTCAACATGTAGATGTTGTCGGTCAGTTTTTGTGTCGTAACTTCGATGTCGTCGAAGCGGTCTTCAGCGGCGGCAGGTAGGGTCCAGGCTAGCGGCAGTAAACAAAGGCTAACCCTAAAACAGAGGGTAAATTTGTTCATGGTGAATCCTCGATACTATCCGGGTTGAAATCATAAACACCGAAACTAAAGCCTTCTGGTGGTTTATCTCGCAATAGAATCATGCGGTTGTAGATATAGCCGTGAGCACTGCCTATGACCGAATCATAAATCATCCGATCCTCGTCACAGGCAGCAGCGGCGCGAAGTAGGCGTTCGAAATTAAAGATAAAATTCTCTGAATGGCGTGTTCTGACTAGCGTTCCAAAAAGCACTTTATAGGCGTAGCCATCGCCATACTTAAACTGTAGTTCTAGCATGGAGCGCGAGAAAATTTCCGGGTCGTTCTGGCTCATCCTCGACCATATTTCCGACATTTTTTCGCTGCTGACGAGCCCTGAACCGCTGGCCCCTTGGCTTGAAATAAACAAAAACCCCATGATGGCGCCGAGTTGCTGCTTGACGCTTTCGGCGATGCGCAGAAACGATTCTCTGCGCGCATGCAATTCAGTGGCGCTGATCACTTCAGACTGGATGGCAGCTTGGGTGGCAGACTTTTGGATTTCGACGTATTGCAGCTTGATCGCTTCGGTATTTTGCGCCAGTTCCTTCTTCTGCAGAAAGTAACCGATCACCAGCCACAGGAAGGCGAGGGGTGCGAAGGCGCCCTCAAGAAAATTACCGACGGTGGCAATGGGGGAACTACTGAGATTAGCCCAGCCGATGGAGCCAGATATATAAATTGATAAGACGATCAGCCACAAGACTGTTACCGACAAGCCGAACCAGATGCGCCAGTCTGGGGCGTTCTCAGCGAACAGGCTGAAAGGTTCCTCTTTAACATGCGTTGCGCGGTTTGCGCTGTGC
>JBLHRT010000157.1:0-6748 GCA_047626255.1 Candidatus Azotimanducaceae bacterium | reverse complement strand
GCGTTTATCTTGTTAGACGAGCCTTTCGCTGGTGTCGATCCAATTTCGGTGCATGATATAAAGGGTATTATCCGGCAGTTATCAGAACGTGGGATTGGCGTTCTGATTACCGATCATAACGTCAGGGAAACCCTAGATATTTGTGAGAAAGCCTACATTGTTAGCGAGGGCAGAATAATCGCTGAAGGCTCCACTCAGGACATACTCGCTAACGAGCAGGTCAAGCGAGTCTACCTCGGTAACGATTTCCGAATGTAAGGCACAACCACGCCTCACACAACTATGTTATCCACAACTCTGTCACACACAACGACAGAAGTTTTACATCACCATGGCGCATGAGTACTATTAACACATGGCAATGAAACCATCACTGGCTCTCAGATTAGGTCAACAGTTGCGTATGACACCGCAGTTGCAACAGGCTATCAAACTGTTGCAACTCTCGACGTTGGATCTACAACAGGAAATCCAAGAAGCCCTTGACTCCAACCTGATGCTGGAAGAGCTTGCCGGTGACGACGAACACGGCGATGAACCAACCTCGCTGGATACGCCCACCGAACCCAAAGAGACATCGACCGAGAGTGACCAAGGCAGCAGCGACCATTCGGACACGGAGCAGGCCGGTGCCGAGCAAACAGACACGGCTGACCAGGAATTTGATGTTGATGCGCCCGAACGCCTAGATCCTGAACTCGATGGCGACTATCAACCCGATACCAGCGACGAACTCGCATCAGACAAGATTCCCGACGAATTGCCCGTCGACAGCGTCTGGGAAGATGTTTGGGATGACGCGCCACTGCCCGGCAGCTATTCGGGCGGCGACGACAACGATGACGACTACATTGACACCCGCAATGCCGTCTCCGTGTCACTACAAAGCCACCTGGAGGAACAACTCAACCTACTTCACCTAAGCGATGTCGACGAAATGATCGCGATGACGATTGTCGACGGCCTCGATAAAAATGGTGTGCTGACAATCCCCATAGAGGACGTGCTCTTAAGTATCCCGGAAGTCTTCGAATGTGAAATGGACGAAGTGCTGGCGGTTCTCCACCGAATACAGCATCTAGACCCTATTGGCGTCGCCGCAAGAGATCTACGTGAATGCCTGATCATCCAGCTCAAATTCCTACCTGCCGAGACACCCTGGCGCAGCCAGGCTATTGCCGTGGTAAGCGACTACATCTCGTCTCTGGCAAACCGTGACTACGCCCTGCTGATTCGCAAGACGCGGCTAAAGGAGGATGAATTGCGTCAGGTCATCACCCTGATCCAGTCACTGGACCCGCGACCGGGGGCAGATATTACCCCGAGCAACACAGAATATGTCGACCCGGACGTGCTGGTATCCAAGAAAAATGGTCGCTGGACCGTAGAACTTAACCCTAAATCAGCGCCAAAAATACGCGTTAACCCGGGTTACGCCTCGATGGTCAAACGGGCGGATAATAGCAATGACAATACGTATTTGAAGAACCACCTGCAGGAGGCTCGCTGGTTTATCAAAAGCCTGCAACAGCGGAATGATACGCTGCTGAAGGTCTCTAGCAAGATTGTTGAGTACCAGCGCGGTTTTCTTGAATATGGCGAGCAGGCAATGAAACCACTGGTTCTACATGATATCGCTAAAGCCGTAGACCTGCATGAGTCAACGATTTCGCGGGTTACCACGCAAAAATACATGCACACCCCTGCCGGTGTATTCGAATTAAAATATTTTTTCTCAAGCCATGTGAGCACCCATGCTGGCGGCGAGGTCTCATCAACCGCTATCCGGGCCCTGATCAAGAAATTAGTGGCGGAAGAGAACCCCAGAAAACCGTTAAGCGACAGTAAAATCGCCAACCTACTTGCGGACCAAGACATCAACGTCGCCCGCCGAACTATCGCCAAATACCGCGAGTCACTAATGATTCCGCCGTCAAACGAGCGCAAACAACTGGTGTAGGCCTCCGAGGACTGTTGACCAGTTAGCTCTGAGCGACTATCAAACCCACTTCCCAAACAAGTCTTGGGTCAACTGTCCAATCAACTAGCTGAACAACTAAGCTCGCCAAAACGAACGAATCCAAAATAATCAGGTCTTAAAAAGAACATGGCCGAGATATAGTCTAAGCTTGAGTATAGGTAGGCTTAATGAGTTAACCACAGGAGCAATCGTATGCAAATAAATGTCAGTGGACATCACGTCGACGTTACAGACTCTCTGCGTAGTTATGTTGTTACCAAGCTGGACAAACTGGAACGACATTTCGATAAGATCACCCACATGAATGTTATTCTCAGCGTTGACAAGCAACGCCAAAAGGCAGAATCGACAGTCCATATCAGCGGCGGCGAGGTTTACGCCGATGCAGAATCAGACGATTTGTATGCGGCAATCGACAAGCTGACCGACAAGCTAGACAGGCAACTCATCAAGCAAAAAGAGAAAATTAGCGACCGAAATCACCGTCTTCGTTGAGGCAGCCGATAAGGAGATGAATTAGACCGCTCACCGCACCTTTATCATCTCTTTATCATCTCTTTATCGAACATTACTCGACGAGTATTTAGCCAAATTGGTATACTCCGCTCGTGGATCACATAGGCACGAATGTTTCGGCAATCGCTTTATGTACGCGTATTTGCGTACGTGATTTGCTGCCGACATTCTCGCCAAGTATCCTCGATGAATTTTGAGCATAAGGATGTTATCAAATCGCCCTTCGCTTGAATGGCTACACAAACGCGCCACCCCCTCTCATCTCGTGTTAAGAGTGATCAGTGAATATTGAATCAATACTAAGCCTCGACAGGACCTACGCTAACATTCAGGCAGGCAGCAAAAAAAGAGCGATTGAAGAGATCGCTCGCCTGATAGCCCTGAGCAATGTCGAACTCGCGCCAGAACAAATATATAATAGCCTCATTGCCCGAGAAAAACTTGGCACCACCGCCATTGGCGAGGGCATTGCCATACCACATTGTCGACTAAGTGGTTGTACCGAGATTATCGGCGCGCTGTTTTCCTTGAGTCAACCTATAGACTTCGAAGCCTTTGATAATAAAGCCGTCAATATTTTGTTTGTCATCCTGGTACCGCCCGAGGAAGTCGATGATCACCTGCAGGCGCTGAGCATATTGGCCAGCCGCTTTGAGTTACCACACTATCGTCAAGCTTTAAGTGACGCGGCAGATGACCAGACACTTTTTGATCGTGCCGTTGCACCGCCGAACGATAACGTCACTGCTGCATCGAGCCACCGATGATCTCCCTAATAATAATCAGTGGCCGATCTGGGTCCGGCAAAAGTACTGCCCTGCATGTGCTCGAAGATATGGGCTACTACTGCATCGACAACCTGCCGGTGAGTTTGCTAGAACCGCTGATGCAACGCTTGGCGAAGGACAATCAAGACCTCAATGTTGCCGTCAGTATTGATGCCCGCAATATCGCCGCCGACTTAGTGTTGTTCCCGGACATCATGCGCACCATTGACCCCCAGACAGTATCAACAAAAATCGTTTATCTCGACTCTGCCAGCCCGGCACTGGTGCGGCGCTTCAGCGAGACCCGGCGCAAACACCCGTTATCCGGTAAGGCTCTCGGCCTGCGTGAAGCTCTTGATTTAGAGACCAAGCTGCTCGACCCCATATCGGCCATGGCAGACCTAGCCATCGACACCACAACCTTGACGATCCATGAGCTACGCGACCTAGTGCGACATCGGGTGACGGGTAACCGCCACGAGTTCGCACTGCTGTTTCTTTCATTCGCTTACAAAAATGGCGTACCGGTCGATGCAGATCTAGTGTTTGACGTACGTTGCTTGCCGAACCCTCATTGGATTGCCGCTCTGCGCTCCCTGACCGGCCTTGACCAGCCGGTCCAGGCTTTTCTCGAATCTCACACGGAAGTCGTCAGCATGTTCAATGACATTCGTGGCTTTCTCAATACCTGGCTGACACGTTTTGAAGCGAACAACCGCAGTTACATGACGATCGCCATCGGTTGCACCGGTGGCCAGCATCGCTCGGTCTATATGAGCGAGCAATTAATGCAGCATTTTGCACCGAAATGGGCAAATGTGCAGATCCGCCACCGGGAATTAAGTAAGATCACCGGCAACCAGCCCAACCATGCCTGACCAAGGACATACCGCGTGATTGAACGCGAGGCCAAGATCCAAAACAAGCTGGGGCTGCATGCCCGCGCTGCCTCAAAGTTCGTCGGCCTAGCCCAACGTTTTGGCGCGACGGTCACCGTCAGCAATGGCGCACAAAGCGCCAACGGCAAAAGCATCATGTCGATGATGATTCTGCAGGCGACTTGCGGCACGACCATCAATATTAGCACCGACGGCGAAGATGAAGAGCAAGCTATTGAACAAATCATCGCTTTGATCGACAACCGCTTCGAGGAAGCAGAGTAAGTGTAAATAACCTATGCCAGATTCTATCGAGACAAGATTGCCAACGCCCAGGGAAGCCCTGAGTGACTTGTTCGAGTCTGGCACGTACAACCAGATCAAGAATCTGCTCGACTCCCTCAAGCCCGCCGACATCGCCGCCTTACTGGAATCATCACCGCCGAAAGAACGCACCATTATCTGGAACCTACTTCCAGACTTTGAACAAAGTGAGATTCTCCAGCAGGTTGACCCTGACGTCATACCGGACCTGTTAGCTGACAAATCTGCAGAGGAGTTGCTCCCTGTTCTGGAGCAAATCGTTTCAGATGACGACCTGACTGATATTCTGCAGCATTTACCCGATGCCATCACCTATCAGGTGCTGCAGTCCATGGATTCTCAGGACCGCGCGCGGGTCGAGAATCTGTTGTCCTATCCAGAAGACACGGCCGGTGGCCTGATGAACACAGATACCATCAGCGTTCGACCCCGGGTGACGCTAGACGTGGTGATGCGCTACCTGCGCCGACACACAGAATTACCACCAATGACTGACAATCTTGTTGTGGTCAACAGCAACGACGAGTACATCGGTCTTTTGCCCATCAGCACGCTGCTGGTCTCTGACCCCTCCATGACCGTCAGAGAAATGATGGTTACGGACGTCGAGCCTATACAAGCACACACGCATCGCTCCGAGGTCGCCGCCAGCTTCCAGCGCTACGACCTGGTCTCTGCACCGGTTGTAGGACCGACTGGCAACCTACTCGGTCGAATTACTATTGATGATGTGGTCGATGTCATCATCAATGAAGCCGATCACTCCCTGCTGGGTATGGCGGGCTTGACCGAAGACGAAGATACCTTCGCACCGATACTCAAGACGGCACGCAGTCGCGCCGTCTGGTTGGGCGCAAACCTGATGACCGCGTTTCTCGCCTCGTCCGTGATTAATTTGTTTGAAGCAACCATCGCCAAGGTTGTCGCGCTAGCGGTACTGATGCCCATTGTCGCCAGCATGGGAGGCGTGGCGGGCAGCCAGACCCTCACCCTCGTTATTCGTAGTATGGCCCAGGGCCAGCTGGTGGAAAGCAACACTCGTTGGCTGGTGAACAGAGAACTGGCCGTTGGTGCACTCAATGGTGTACTCTGGGCCGTCATCGTGGCGGTGGCTGCATCGCTGGTATTTGGTGACTATATGCTCGGCTTAATCATCGCCATCGCTCTGGTAATCAACTTGGTCGTTGCGGCTTTGGCAGGCGCCCTTTTGCCAGGCATGCTCAAGAAGCGCGGCATAGACCCGGCCATAGCCGGTAGTGTGGTGCTGACAACCATCACTGACGTGGTTGGATTTATGTCTTTCCTTGGGCTGGCAACACTATTTTATAGCTAAACTTAAGCGTGATATTGATGGTAATTTGCCGTCCCTATCTTCTTATACAATGCTCTTTCAATCGAACCTTCATCCAAGACTTTGCCTCATGAACGACAAGACAGTGAACGACGACGAAAACCAGTACGACGGCCCGAGCAAGTCCCAGCGCAAGCGCGACATGCATGCGCTGCGCGACATGGGCGAACGACTAATGGAATTACCAGAGGCTCACGTCAAGGAGTTGCTGTCACCAGACTTGATGGATGTTTTGCTGGCTTGCAAAAAAATCACCAAGGGCAACGCCCTCAAACGCCAGATTCAATACTTGGGCAAACGTCTGCGCCAAATTGACACCGATAAACTACAGACACTCATCGACCGCTTCGACGCCAGCTCACGAGATCACGCCAACCAGTTTCACAGGCTGGAGCGTTGGCGCGAACGCCTGATCAATCAGGATAAAACGGCCATGGAAGAAATTCTCCAGTTGATTCCTGATATCGATCGACAACATCTGCGGCAATTAACGCGCTTAGCCATTAGCGAGAGGGACCAAGAAAAACAACCTCCCGTGCAATTTCGCAAACTCTTTCAGTATCTGAAGTCTTTTGAGAACCTTCTTCATGAAGAACATGACGAAGACAGTCATGAGGAAGGTCATGACGACGACCATTACGACGAGCATGAGGAAGAACCGGGGTAAGATCAGCGAGAAACCCATCGCGATGACCGCTGGATTTATTGGGGCTCTGCTACAGCAGGCGCAACGCCACTAGGCTCTATGCCAACAGACTCCACACCAGCAGGCATTAAAGGCTTACCCGGGGTTGGTGCCACTACCGGCGAATCAGCTGCCCCGGCTTTTTCTGGATCTCGAACAGAATCATTGAAGATCGAAACAAATTCGATAATCGGATCGTCCATCGTACCGGAGACTTTGTACTTCGCACTAGCGAGCTGGTTAATC
>JBLHRT010000156.1:0-6753 GCA_047626255.1 Candidatus Azotimanducaceae bacterium | reverse complement strand
GTAATAGCGCCCATCCTTTTTAAGGCGATGAATTGTGACGGAGTCTATCCCCGCATTGTGCAAGCTGTCGCGTTGAGTACGAGCGCGATCGGGCCCATAAAAACCGCCTAACACTAACCAGTACTCATCCCCTAGCATCTCCCCACGCGCGGCGACGGCGGCCTTGAATTGCATAATCTGAGCTACGTTTACCGTCAAAGGCCAGACTGCCAGCCCACTTGATTCAAGTGTCTGGCGTTGTTTCTGGGGTTCCATGGACTGACGTACCAGCAATCGAATATTCGCCTCGCCATCAACATAGGCGGCAGGCTCATCGATTGTCGAAGCAGATGAACGACCATCGAGATAGAAAGGCGCCATCTCTACCTGTTCGGAAGTTAATCGCTCAAGACGCTCGCGCTCCATATCAGCACTCGCCAAGACTTTGTAGCTACCCACGACCCAATAGGTGTCTGAGGCCACTGCCGCCAACGCTGGCATCATGGCAGCACTCATATAGACAATCGCCGCAAAGACGAGCACCACGACAGTCTTAGCGACACCCACCAACCGGGATAAAAAACAGAAGTTAGGCATGTGATGCGATTTCCAAGCAAAATTTTTGAAACATTACCACAAAGACTCTTCGAACCGCAGATTTTCTCTCAGCAAGCCGCCTCTCTCGTGTGGTGCAGGCAGGCGTTGCTATACGCGCTGCGACAAGAACAGTGACAAGAACTCACCTGACTAGCTCACCTGGCTAGCTCACCTGAACAACAGGTATCAAGTTCTTGGGCAGCGCCCGGGTACCTAGCTGCTTCAATGAGGCTATGGAAAGGGCCATCGTCATGCTGCAACCCAATAACCAGGCCAGAGAAAACATAGGATGCTCTTTGATACTACCGACCTGATAGATCACACTGGCGGTGACATAAGCTAGGCCTGTGCTCCAGGAAAACACGAGCAACATCCAGCGCCAGCCGGCTTCCTTGGCAATAGCCCCCAGCACCGCGACACAAGGCGCGTAGAGCAGAATAAACACCAAATAGGAAAATGCCGCTAATGGGCTGCCAAATAGCGTCGACATATTCGACAAGGTACTGGTGGTGACGCCCTGCCCTTGCGCAGCTGCAGCTTGATCACTCAGGTCACCCATATCTAGGCCCAGAGGATCACCGAGGTTTGCTAGCAGACCTGTACCATTGTCGACGATGGACATCAGCGCTTCGCTGCTGGCCGCGATCAGGTCAGGCGCACCGTTTACAGCAGCATCAGCGCCGCTGTAAAGCGCATCCAGTGTTCCCACCACCGCCTCCTTGGCGAACAACCCTGTAAATAAACCCACCGTCGCAGGCCAGTTATCCTCGGTCAGGCCAATAGGCGTAAAAACAGGCGTGATAGCTTTGCCGATAACAGACAAGGCCGACTTGTCAGTATCAGAATGGCCGAAGCTGCCGTCAGTACTCAGGGAGTTTAGAAAACTCAACCCGATGACCACCAGCACGATCGTCTTACCGGCACGGAACACGAAGGCCCGCAGTCGAAACCAGGTAGTGAGTAAAATATTGCGTGCCACAGGCAGATGATAGGCGGGCATTTCCTGAAATGACGGCGTTATCTCCGCCGCAAAGATCTGCTTACGAAAAACCCAGCCCGTCAACACCGCCATGCCAATCCCCATCAGGTAAAGCAGGAACACAATGTTCTGACCATTGCTGGGAAAGAATGCCGCTGCAAACAAGGCGTACACCGTGAGACGCGCGCCACACGACATAAAGGGCGCCATCGCAATGGTCAGCAGCCGGTCGCTATCACGGCCCAAGGTACGCGACGCCATGACCGACGGCACGTTACAACCGAAACCGACAATGAGTGGTACAAAAGCATTACCAGGCAAACCAAGCTTACTCATCAGTCGGTCAACCACAAACGCCGCGCGCGACATATAGCCGGAATCTTCTAGCATCGACAAGCACAGAAATAAGAAACCAATCACGGGAATAAAGGTTGCCACCAATTGAATGCCGCCGCCGAGTCCATCAGCCAGCAATACGACCAGCCAGTCTGGGCTGCCGAGCGTCTGCAACAGCCAGCGACTACTATCAACAAACACGGCGCCAAACAAAATATCGAAGAAGTCGATAAAGACAGCACCGACACTGATTGCCACGGTGAACATGGCATACATCATGAATAAAAAGAACGGAATGCCCAGCCAGCGATTCAAGACCCAACGGTCAATTTGCTCCGTCAGGGTATGTTCGACAGGCGTCATCTGTACCACACCATCAACCATCTGGCGTGCCTTGTGATAGCGCCGGATGAGTTTCTCACCGGTGGCCTCTGCGGTATCCGCGAGTGGCGTCACGGGGGCTCGGCGACCATCAGTCAGACGTGAACTGATCAGCGCCTTGAGTGCGTCGACACCCGTACTGCGTGACGCGACGATCGGGGCGACGACGAGGCCAAGCTTGGCAGATAGCGCCTCAACATCTATATCGACGCCGTTTTGTTTTGCGACATCGAGCATGTTCAAGGCGACGATGACATCGGTGCTGATCTCCAGCAACTGCTGAGTCAACACGAGGTTACGCTCGAGATTGGTCGCATCGAGGATATTGATGACAAGATCGAAATCTTCATGCTCGAGGAACTCAACCGCAATCTGCTCATCCAAGCCGATGTAGTCTTGCTCCAGGGAATAGATACCCGGTAGGTCAACGACCTCGACAGTAATCTCGCCAAGGTGCATGACGCCGGTTTTTTTCTCGACGGTGACGCCCGGCCAGTTACCGACTTTTTGATGCGCACCGGTCAGACCGTTAAAGAGTGTGGTCTTGCCACAATTGGGATTACCGATGAGTGCGATTTTCAAGATAGACATCAGACTGGCTCGACCGAAATCAATCGCGCTTCTTGTTTGCGGATACTCAGCAACGCCGAACCCACGCGCACCTGGATGGGATCGCCTGCCGGTGCAAAACGCAGCACATCGACCACAACCCCAGGATATAGGCCTAGAGCATAGAGTCGACTTTGAATTTCACCACTTCCATCCGCCGCGGTAAGAACGCGACAGTGGCTTGCTTGTTTCATTTCCGCCAGGGTCATAATACCTGCTTGTCGACACCCTCATCAGGTGTCGAGTCTCGACTGAGTTAATTTAACAATTCATTTAACCGTTAATGTTATTGAGAATTATTATCATTTGGAGCAAGAATGCAAGTGATTGTTTGACTTCAACCTCTGCCTGCGAGTGGGCCAAGCCCTAGATCACCTTAGACGCGCCCTCAGATTAGAGCTCACCACATAGGTGGCCGCCGTCGACGACGATCGTTGAGCCGGTCATATAACGTGAAGCGTTTGAGGCCAGCAAGAGCAAAGGCCCATCAAGATCTTCAAACTCACCAAAACGACGCATAGGAATACCTTTGCGGAAATCGTCGGCGTGATCACTCTCGAGCAATACCCGACTAACCTCTGTCAGGATATAGCCGGGGGACAAGGCATTCACGCGAATACCATATTTAGCGGCTTCCAGCGCCATCACCTCGGTTGCCCTGATTAATGCAGCCTTCGACACTGCGTAAGGAAATTGGCCTTTGATGGTCCTGTAGGCGGTGATCGACGCGATATTGACGATATTGCCACCTGCCTGCTGATTGGCAGTGACCCGCTCAGTGTAGTATTTCGACAATCGCCAGACGCCCTTGAGATTGGTATCCATCACAAAATCCCAGTCCTCCTCGTCGATCATGGCGTAGGTTTTCGCGCCAGACTCCACCCCGGCGTTGTTAATCAGCACATCAATGGGGCCAAACTGGGCTTCCGCACCCAACAAAAACGCCCGCGCACTATCCGGTTCGCGCACATCGAGCGCCAGGCCTGCCGCCCGATGACCGACCTTGTTGATCTGCGCAACATGCTCAGCCAGATTGTCGACCCGGCGAGCACCCAGAGATACCTGAGCACCCTCCCCTGCTAGCAAATGGGCAAAGTGCGCCCCAAAACCTGATGATGCGCCCGTGATGGCCACATGCTTGCCCTGCATGGAAAACGTCGATGGTGACACGATAAACTCCCATTTGGCATTGAAGATCGTATTGAAAACGCTCTAAAAAAGCGCCTAGAAACGTTCCTAAAAACACTGTTCCCGTCACCCTAGCCCAAGCTGACACTGTATGCCAGCAACGCCAAACGGTGGAGAGAGTCTGGCGCAGGCTGGACAACATGCGCACTATCTACATTACGGGCGAGCATTGCTCTATTATGAGAGGTGAATGTCGACATCGCACTGACAAGTGAGCTAACACGACATGCTAACGATGGATCCATCTACCGAGGCAATGATATTAGGCTCATGACTGACCTTGACCCTATCGAACCCGACCTTGCACGTCGCCAGGACCTGGCCCGCATGAAGCGACTGGCCACGGGTCTGCTATTGTTGGTGACTTGCATTTATATATTGACGCGTGCGTTTCATGGTCTGGCGCCCTGGCTGGGCTATCTGGAGGCAACGATGGAGGCGGCCATGGTGGGCGCCATCGCAGACTGGTTTGCTGTCACTGCCCTGTTTCGCCACCCATTGGGACTGAAGATCCCGCATACAGCCATTATTCCCAAGCGTAAAGATCAGATCGCGGCCCAATTTGGCACTTTTGTACAACAGAATTTTTTATCCGAGCAGGTGATTGCTGAAAAAATTCGCGACATGCACTTAAGCCGCCTAGTAGCCCAGTGGATTGTCACTCCCAGCAATGCCGAGGCCGTGGCCGAGCAGATGACGGCAGGGTTGGCCGGAGCCGTGCGGGTGATGAATGATGCCGATATTCAAGCACTTATTGAGAAAAAAGTTGCTGACAAAATTCGCGACACGGCTTTCTCACCGTTGATTGGTGAACTATTAACGTTTCTCACCTCGGGCAGGCGCCAGCAGGAAGCCATCGATGTGGGGGTTCGCATAGCGTTGAGCCTGTTAGCTGATGGCGACGATCAATTGCGTGAGACGGTCAATGCCGAAACACCCTGGTGGTTTCCCTCGTCACTCGACAAAGCGGTATATAACAAGCTTGTGCGCAGCTTCAGCAAATCGCTGTATGAGATGCAGGTTGATATCTTCCATCCCATGCGCGTTCGCATCGTGCGTATGACGAACCAGTTTATGCACGACCTGAAAACCTCAGAAGACTTTGCACACAAAGAAATTTCCATCAAAGAAGACTTACTCAACCAGCCAGCCCTACGCGATTTTACTGGATCGTTATGGACAGATATCAAACAGGCACTACTGGACCAAAGCGAAAATCCGAATGCCGAGCTCAAACAAACCATTCAGCGCGCCGTCATCCGATTTGGCGAATCTGTCCTACAGGACCCTGCGCTGGCGGCAAAAATAGATGGCTGGGCACAAGACAGTGGTCGCTACCTGATACGCACCTATGGTCATGAAGTTGCGCGACTCATCGCCAGCACCATTGAAAGCTGGGATCCGGAAGCAACCGCGGAACGCATAGAAATTCAAATTGGTAAGGACCTACAATTCATCCGCATTAACGGTACTGTCGTTGGCGGTCTTGCAGGCCTCGGCATTCATACCTTATCGGAGCTAGGCGTCATGTCGGGCCTGAACGTGCAAGACCTATGGCCGTTCTAAGATGTTTGAGCAACGACGTCTTGGATCGCCGTCTTAAAGCCCGAGTATTTTGGCTGATCAATCGCTATTTGATTGACGACCGCATGTCGTAAGTAATCCTGCAACTTGTCGTCAGCCAATGATTGCGTGCCATCACGCAAAGCATGGGTCAGGCGCCAACGCAGCGATTCCAAATCGCTTGCCCGTGCAGCATCATCACCGAACAACGCCTGTAATTTCGCAAGCTCCAGATCTCGGGCACTGCCACCTAACTGCCATTCTCGTAACACTATATCTAACGCGTTACCTGATACCCTCGCCAAAAAGTTGAGCCGACCACTGGTAGCACTCATGACATCATCACGCAGAAAATCTCGGACCGCTATCAACAATTCATCAGCACCGGGCATATCCAGAGACGGAGCTTGGAATCGCGGTTGAACAGGTATGACTTGACCGGGTATCAGCAGATTGACACAGTCCACTTGACACTCTGAACTACGCCGACCAATAGTCGGCCGCTCGACTGATCTGTCAGGTCCTGTACGATAATGTTCGGCCATACCCAGGCAACCAACCGCCCACCAGAATGAACCAAAGACTTCCCAGAACTTGACCTGCTCAATATTCACCGCGTGGCCCGAGACCTCCTCATAACCACGGAACAAATCGTCATAGTCACCAAACCCGCCGACGGGTTTGTCGCTGCCAAAGCGCCAAGAGTTCACACAAATCCAGCCCAGGTCACGCATAGGATCGCCAATGTGGGCTATCTCCCAGTCGAGCAGAGCCACGATCCCCGTTTCGTTAACGAGAAAATTACCGTTACGAAAATCATTATGTACCAGCGTCATAGATGGCGCGACGGGCAGATTCTCCATCAACCAACGCGCCGTGTAATCGATCATTGGCTGGGGCGTTTCCAGCAATCGATAACGCTCCCAACTCTGCTCGACAAATTCTGCCGGCGTAATCTCGAACAAATGCGAGCGCAGTGACGTGGCATCCAGGTCGATCTGGTGAACACGCGCCATCAACTTACCGCACTCATAGGCGAGTCGTGGCCGCAACGGCGCAAACTTCTCCGAACGTACAATACGTGCACCCAGCGCCTCGCCCTCGAGCCATTCCATGATAAA
>JBLHRT010000155.1:0-6760 GCA_047626255.1 Candidatus Azotimanducaceae bacterium | reverse complement strand
ACGCTAGGCTATAGCTGCCTTGCACGAGCCCTGCTCGCAGCGCAACGTCGTCGCCATGGCCAAGATTGACGTAGTAGGCCCAGCCACCATAGGCGATGAATCCCACCACGCCGGTGAGTGCGCTACGCAGTATTTTGGATGATGCCAGGCGTGTTAGCAGCAGGCTCATAGAGGCGCTGTCATCCGTTGCTGTTTGACCGCTTCAAGATAGTGCGCCGGTACGACTTCCTCTTCGCTATCGAGTGCGTCGAGTAGCCCTTGTCGAACGACGCCTTCACAATAGGCCGCGCAAGCTTTGCGGCTGCTAAAGTCAGCGATCTTTACGGGTTTATGGCACGTCAGCGAAACACGGGCTGGGCCCAAGCCCAGGCCGGTGAGAAAGTGCGGCAAGAAAGGCATAGGGATATACCACGCGTAATTGTCCCGCTCGAATTGCTGCATGCGACGGTTTTGACAATGGCTATAGGTGACAGTGACGGGCTGGATATATATGTCGCTGTGTGCTGCGGCGGCAAACAGGCTGCTGCGAAAAGGGGCCACGTGAGTGCCGGGCGTACTGGTGCCCTCGGGGAAGAAAATCAGGTTGCTGTGATGCGCCAAGTGATTGCGCATGATCTCAACCTGTTGGGCTGCGCGACGTGTTTTGCGCTCAAAGAACAAGGTGTTCTGCAGTCGTGCGAGCTTGCCGAAAACCGGCCAGCTGGCAACCTCAGACTTGGCGATAAATGCGCCGGGTAAGTGTGAGCCGAGTACAAATATATCGAGATAAGAGGCGTGATTGGAGACGTAGAGTGTCGGGCGGTCCTGCCGCAAGGTACCGGTTTGGACGATATGAAGGTTGAACAAGCGGGCAACCCCGCGATGGAAGGTCAATATCAGCTTGTCAGTTCCCGGTACGCGCAACAGCTTACCCATCAAAAACAGACCTACCAATAGCGGAATCCATAGCGCCAGTAGCAGGACGGAGCCCGCTTGTTTCCACTTTGATATGGTCGTTTCCATAGGTGCGATAGGTGTCATAGGTGTCATAGGTGTTATAGGCATGTTTTAGATGTCTTCCGGTGGCTCGGGCGTACAAACTGCTGAAGAAGTAACGCTCATGTGCTTTCTGACCCCTATAGGGGCAAATTGTTACAGCGATTGAAAAATATTTTATCACTCAGCGATAACAAACGTGGCAGCAAGTGCCGCTGAACTCTTCGATAGTTTCGTGCAGGTCACCAGTGACGTTGATATAGCGGCCAAATCCTTTTTTCGTTGTGGCATTTAGCTTGATTGTCAACAGGTCGCCAGTGATCGGCGCCCGGTCTGGTGCCTGAGTTAGAGCAAGTCAGCTGGGCCTGCTAACGCCGCCCATTGAGTGATGCGAGCGTGTGACGTCAGCGCTTTTCGTAGGCTCTGATCAATGTCAACAGCACCGACTATCAACGTTTGGGTGATCAACTTGACAACAGGCCAACGTGGTCGTTGGATGCTGCGCTTGGCACGAAGCAGATAACGATTGTGTTCTATGGCGCATGCATGGCGGCTTCGATGCAGGGCGCCCACTGTTGTTGGGCCGACTGTTGGTCGGTGACGCCCAGCACGAAGGTATACTCACCGTGGGTGAGTTGTATGACCTGCAGCTCAATGTGCTTCCGTGACCCTGTCTGCCTGTGAGACGGCGCTTGGTAAAGTGGCGAGTGGCGAGTGGTGATGATGTGGTAGATTTTACCTGGGTTTTCTCTGCGTCGGCGTGAGCGCTATTGTCTTAAGTCTTTGGCAGGTAGATGATGCAGCGACCAGCGATTTGACGATGGGATCCTACGCGAGCCTGGCAGACACAGGCAAGTTGTCAGCGCTGAGAAAAGCGCAGTTGGCCACCAAGACGTGCTGTGGGCACCCTTGTTTGGGCGGCATTACAACTCACTGGTGCGACAGATAGTCTTTAATTTTGGGTTCTGGTCACTTGATGTGACGGTCCACGATCGGTCTCTTGCGTAGGGTTTCGCTATGTCGCGACAGGCGCAATACCGGCCTTCGTTAAGAGTTCCTGGTAGCGTTTGTCCTTCCTGAGTTCAGTCAGCTGTGGCCAAGTTTTAAGAAAGTACATGGATGGAAAAGCGTCCTCGTCGATCATTTTCTCCAGCCAGTAGAACAGCCGTTCTGCGTCCGGTTCATCCAGTCCATAGTAAACCCAGAACAGTGCTTGCGGATCAATGTGTTCGTCTTTAGCGCGCGTCTCAAGCTCTGTCGCGACTACCTGGGCGGCGGCTTTGTCGCCCATCATGCCCTGCATACCAGCGATTAAGCCTTTCTCGAAATCGATTCGATTAGGGTTGTATCCCAGGCACGGCTTGAGTAGTTCGCGCCCTTGATCGGCATCCTCATACAAAAAGGTAATGCCGGCGAGCGTTGCGCGTACACCATCGGCGAGAAACCCGTCGCCGGCAATGGCCAGAGACTTATGAAAATTGGCGAGGGCCTGGGCCATATTGCCTCGCGACAGCAAGGTCGCGGCATAATAATACCAGAGGCTGAAGTTTTCTGGGTCCTTGTCGACACAGCGTTCGAACTCAACCAGCGCTGAGTCAAGATCGCCAACGGTAAACAGTAGCGTCGCATAGTCGACCTGAGGCGATTGAGGGTCTAGTAGCTTGACCTTTTTATAGAGCGCTAGTGCCTCGGTATATTGATGATCACCGCGGGTCAGTTCTGCTAACTGCAGAATCACGGCAGGATTGTCAGGATCGAGATCCATGGCATGGGTCAATGCATGTCGCGCCAGACCATGTGCCTCTTGCAGGGGCATGCGATAACCCATGCGATTGAGGTAGACGTCCGCTAGCAGAATCCAGGCAGGTACAAATTGTGGGTCTAACGCCACCGCCTGCTCGGCGTGTTGACGTACCTTCTCGAGCTCTTCCGTGCCGCCCTGATGCATGATGCGATCATAGTGCATGGCCAGTAGGTATTCTCGATAGGCCTGTGTATCGATCGTACGGTTGCGCGCCTGATGTTCAAGGGTGGTTTCCCATAGCGTGCTCTTCAAGGCGCTTGCTACACGCGCGGCTATCTGGTCTTGGACGGCGAAAATGTCGTCCAGGGTATCGTTGTATACCTTCGACCATAGCGTATAGCCGTCAAGTGCCTGTGTCAGCTGAACGGCGACGCGTAGGCGATTGCCCGCTTTACGCACACTGCCTTCCAGCAGGTAATTGACATTCAGCTGGGCGCCAATTGATTTTGAATCGCCGCCAATACCTTCTCTAAACAAAAATGACGAGGTGCGTGATGCGACCAATAGATCGGGAATACGTGACAGCGCCGTTAGAATCTCGTCAGCCAAGCCCTCTGCAAAGAAGGTATCATCTGGGTCTGGCGACAGGCTGCGAAACGGTAGCACTGCCATAGATTTAGTCTGCAAGAGTTCGTGTGCTTCAACTGGCGTTGCGATGGCGTCAGTCTTGCCTTGGGTCGTCTGCTCAATGGCCTGCAATACCTGATTGAGGGCCTCGGCCGACCTTGACGTTGGCCAGTCAGTCAGTTGTGGTGTCTGCAAACTGCGGAATACGAGAGGAAGCTTCACCTCATCAATCTGCAGAGGCACGAGAACGCCTCGCTCCAGAGCCTCCATGGCTTCCGCTCGCACCCAGTCAGAGTCGATAGAGGCGTGGGACCAGATCACGACGACACAGCGTGCTGCCTCAACCTCTATCTCGATCTCCTTGTCAAACGCGATGCCGGTTTCAAGCTTACGGTCCCACCAGACCAGATAACCGAGGCGTTCAAAGACCTCGACCAGTGGTCTAACCCGCTCGCGATCTGCGGATGCATAGCTGAGAAAAATATCTGCCATGTTGCGATTCCATATAGCGATAACACGTGGCTATTGCATGTGGTTATTCCATCTGGACAAGTCGCCTGATTAACGGTTAGCGAGCGCCTGATCAAGATCAGCGGTAATGTCATCGATATGTTCTATGCCGATGCTGAGGCGGATCATACCGGGGGTCACCCCCGCGCGTACTTGTTCCTCGGCATTCATCTGTCGATGGGTCGTCGATGCCGGATGACATGACAATGACTTGGTATCGCCGATATTCACCAGGCGCTTGATCATTTGTAATTGATCATAGAATTTCACGGCGTTGTCATAACCGCCCTTGACCTCGAAGGTCAGCAGCGACGCGGGTGTGCCGCCACAGTATTTCTGCGCCAGGTCGTAGTGAGGGTGACTTGGCAGTCCAGCATAGTTAACCGAAGCAACGGCCTCGTGGGCCTCAAGATACGTGGCCACAGTCATGGCGTTGCTGCAATGGCGTTCCATGCGCAGTGACAGCGTTTCAAGTCCCTGTAGCAACAAAAAGGCATTGAAGGGCGACAGGGCGGCGCCAGTGTTGCGCAGTGCCACTGTTCTGGCTCGCCCGATATAGGCCGCAGCGCCCATTGCTTGGGTGTATACAACCCCATGATAGGAGGGCTCGGGATTCACCATCATCGGGAACTTGTCACCGTGTTCGGCCCAAGGGAATTTGCCCGAGTCGACGATCACGCCGCCCAGCGAATTGCCGTGGCCACCCATATACTTTGTTAGGGAATGCACAACGATATCTGCGCCATAATCGATGGGTTTCGTCAGCACCGGCGTGGCCACGGTATTGTCGACAATCAACGGTATGCCATGCTTGTGCGCAACATCGGCGACGCCTGCCAGGTCAATGACATTGCCGGCTGGATTGCCGATAGATTCACAAAACACTGCGCGGGTATTTTCATCAATTTCTTTTTCGATATCCTCTGGGCTGTCGCTGGCGGCGAACTTCACCGTCACACCTTGGCTGGGTAGCATGTAGGCGAACAGGGTATACGTGCCGCCGTACAGTTGCGGCGTGGCGACAATATTGGTGCCCATTTGCGTGATGTTGCTAATAGCGTAGGTGATCGCGGCGCTGCCGGCGCTGACGACCAGTGCGCCAACGCCGCCTTCGAGATCGGCAACGCGCTGCTCCAACACGTCGTTCGTTGGATTCATAATGCGTGTATATATGTTGCCGGGTACGGCCAGGTCAAACAAGTCAGCACCATGTTGGGCGCTGTCAAATTCATAGGCGACGGTCTGGTAGATGGGGACAGCGACAGACTTTGTCGTGGGGTCGCTTTGGTAACCTGAATGGATCAGTTTTGTTTCGTCTCTCATGGTTCGTCTCTCATGGATTATACTTCCGGTAGTCGTCGCTTCGATCGCGAACGTGAGTATTAAAAAATGTGACAATCTCATGATTCAAACGCTGGCGCAATTCATCGGAGCTAAGTTTGCCCGACAAGCCTAGGGTTTTTGAGAGACTGGACAGCTGTGGTGTGTCTGAAAAGTCCATGTGTTTGGTGCCTTCCCACAATATTTTGGTCGCATCGCCGTTGCTGTGATCGAGCAGATTGTTGAGCTTCTCGTAATTAAGCGGGTCTTCCCAGCTACCACGACCGATGTATAAGAACGGGGTGTCCAGTCCAGCATTAATGGTGTCGTCGGGGATGGGTAACATCCAGCCATCCAGGGCGATCGTCGCCTTAATGCGACTGTCATTGGCCGTTGCCATGATGCTGGTGGCGCCGCCATAGGAGTGCCCAAAGATGCCAATACGGTTCAGGTCCATGCTTGCCCAGGGAGATTCGCCACGCTGCTGTCGAGCGGTCATCTCTTCCAGCAGGAAGTGAATGTCGGCAGTTCTGGTGGCCAGTTGGGGGGTGCGAAAAGCCCAGAATTCTTCTACTGTGTTCAGGTCCTTTGCGGCAGAACGATAGTCTGCCAGGCTGCCGTCATCAAAAACCGTTAGGTAAGCATCATAAGGGTGGTCGATGGCGACGACCATATAGCCCAAGCTAGCCAACTCTTCTGCCTGTACAGTGTTCTGATTCTTCGTACCACCGAGGCCATGGGAGAATATGATGACGGGCGCATTGTTGGTGTTAGCCGCCGGGGGTGCCGCGAGCACCGCGTTTGTACTGACTTCGCGGATGTGGTTGATGAGAAATGTAGGAAGACCCATCTGCTTTGCTAGGGGAGCCAGACGTTGCTGCGGATGGTCAATGTAGGCGTAGGGTGCATCATCAGTATCAGCCGCGGGATACCACACTTGAACAACAATCCGGCGTTTGTCGTCTGCCTCCAAAGTAAACCATTCGTCCCGGGCGTTATCGGTTAGATCCATGATTTGGGTGCCCACAGGAGCCTCGCCAGAGGGCGTTGGTAGGTCATCAAAAGGCAGTAGGCGCGGAATGATTGTCGAACAGCCAGCGAGGCCGCTGAGCAACAGGCAGATAAAGAGCGTCAGGGTAGATCGAAACACGGTAGTACCTTGTAAATAGGGTGCGAGAGACGCGAATAATACCAGACAAATCGAGTCAAGCAGCGTCGGATCAACTAATTTCTTCCCCATGTTGTGTCAGAGTCAGTGTCAGAGTATGTGCAAGAGCTTGTGCAAAAGTCTGCGTGCTACGCCAACCGATGTATGGTCTGTAATCAGCCAGGAGAACTGCGATGACATATCACTTTCGAAATCTGATTTTTGAGGGCGGTGGGGTTAAGGGAGTTGCTTATCTGGGTGCTCTCGAAGCCCTCGAAAAAAAAGGGATTACCGCGGCTATCGACCGTATCGGTGGTACCTCTGCTGGTGCCATTAATGCGGTTTTACTAGGTCTGAATTATACCAATGATGAAGCTCGGGATATTCTCTGGGGGTTGGATTTCAATGCTTTCAAGGATGACTCGTGGGGGTTGGTG
>JBLHRT010000154.1:0-6776 GCA_047626255.1 Candidatus Azotimanducaceae bacterium | reverse complement strand
GGTGCCGGTCGCGGCTTCTGCGCTGGCGCTGACCTTGCCAGTGGCGGCAATACATTTAACGCCGACAGCGCGGGGGCCGGTCTGCAGCCAGATGGTGGAGGGCGATTAACCTTGCGTTTGTTCGACTGCAAAAAACCGGTTATTTCTGCCTGCAATGGTCCAGCCGTGGGTATCGGTGCCACTATGCAGTGCGCTATGGATATGCGTCTGGCATCAGATAACGCCCGCTATGGATTTGTCTTTGCCAAACGCGGCATCGTTCCCGAGGCTTGCTCTAGCTGGTTTTTACCTCGTCTGGTGGGCATCAGCCAAGCACTGGAGTGGACCTACACCGGACGTATCTTCGGCGCAGAAGAGGCACAACGAGGAGGACTGGTGCGCAGCATTCACAAGCCCGCGGACCTGCTACCCGCTGCCCGCGATTTGGCGCAAGAATTTGCCGAACAAACATCCAGCATCTCCATCGCTATGACCCGCAACATGATGTGGAAAATGCTTGGTGCCGATCACCCCATGGAAGCTCATAAAATAGACTCCCGGGGAATTTACTATACCGGTCGATCGGCAGATGCTAACGAAGGTGTAAAGTCCTTCCTCGAAAAGCGACCCGCCGAATTTCCGGGCAAGGTCAGCCAGGATATGCCTGAGTTTTTCCCATGGTGGGAGCCGCGTAAATTTGAATAACATGATCTAGCCACCACCCCATCAATGGCCGACAGAATATCATGGCCTCTTATCAAGAAAGACCATCAAAAAAGACCATGAAGAAGAGTCATCGAGAAAAATCGTCAAAATGGATAACTAACAAGGAGGCTTTGCATCATGACTAAACCTAGAATTGCCATCAACGGCTTTGGCCGTATCGGTCGCTGCGTAACCCGAATAGCCAAGCTGCACGATCTCTATGATGTGGTCGCTATCAATGATATAGCTACCCCTGAGGCTCTTGCCTACGCTTTCAAGTACGACAGTATTCACGGCAAATATCCGGGTGAGGTCACGCTCGACGGCGATGTGATGACCGTGGATGGTGATGACTTTAAAGTCTTGTGCGAAAGGGATCCGTCAAAGCTTCCCTGGGCGGCGATGAACATCGATATCGTCATTGAAAGTAGCGGGAAGTTTCGTAAGCTGGCGGAGCTACAACAACATCTTGATGCTGGCGCCAAGCGCGTCATTGTCACGGTGCCTACCAAGGAGCCTTTAAAGGAAACCCTGGTGATGGGCGTCAACGAACATGTGTTAAGTCGGGACTCGCGCATTATCAGTAATGCTAGCTGCACGACTAATTGCTTGGCCCCTGTAGCAAAGGTACTGCAAGACAACTTTGGTATTGTGCGTGGCCTGATGACCACGGTGCATGCTTATACCTCCGACCAGCGACTGATCGACTCACCCCATACAGGCGATCTGCGTCGCTCGAGAAATGCCGCGACCAATATTGTTCCAACCTCTACCGGTGCAGCTAAGGCTATTGGTGTTGTTATTCCTGAACTTGATGGCAAACTCGATGGGATTGCCATGCGCGTACCTGTCGCTGACGGCAGTGTCGTTGACCTGACGGTTGAGCTTGAGCGCGACGTGACTGTTGAGCAAATCAACACGGCGATGCTTGCTGCTGCGCAGGGGCCGTTGCTGGGGATTCTTGAGTACTGCGAGGATCCTATTGTTTCTAGCGATATTGTCGGTAACAGTCACTCTAGTATCTTTGATCCGGCTCTGACCCAAGTGATTGGCAAACGCCTGGTTAAGGTGGTGAGCTGGTATGACAACGAGTGGGGCTATAGCACGCGGATAGAAGAGCTGATCAGCCACTTGATGAAGCTTGATAGCTAGCCAGAGCAGGGAGGCCAGAGTAAAGTGTCAGTGTAAATTTCTGCCACCCCGGAATTTACTCTGGCAGTTTACTCTGACCGCACTACTCTTTTTGACCCCACTACTCCCTCTCACCCCATAACTCTTCAGCTCAACCAGCAATGTCAGTCAGAGTTCCATTGCGGAAATCGCTGACTGCTTGCTCGATCTCGGCCTTCGAGTTCATCACGAACGGTCCGTACTGTACTATTGGTTGATTGATAGGCTTGCCGGCAATAACGAGTAGTCGCGCCTCAATGGAATTGTTATTTTCAAGAATGACATCACCTTCTGTGGTTAGGCGACTGAGTACCTGCGCTTCTGTCTGTTGACCTGCTACGACTGCAGCACCTTCATATACATACACCATTGCCCCATGACCTGGCGGTACAGACAGACTTAAATTCGCGCCTATCGCCAGATGGATATCTAAATACAACGCCTCGGTATCGGGCACTTGGGTATGCCCTTGCAGGCGTTCGCCATTGGCCGTAGTGGTGCCACTGATGGCTTTTACGCGAATCGACTGACCCGCGTCGTCCTTTAGGTCATACACGGGAATATCTGATGACTTGATATCAATATAATTTGCGGGCTGCATTTTTTTGTCTGCGGGCAGATTTACCCACAATTGAAAGCCGCGCATTCTGCCTTCGGTTTGGCGCGGCATTTCTGAATGAATAACACCCTTGCCCGCGGTCATCCACTGAACGTCGCCATCATCGATCAAGCCTACGTTACCCATGTGATCGCGATGCTCCATCTTGCCCTCGAGCATATAGGTTACCGTCTCAAAACCGCGATGGGGGTGCGAGGGAAAACCACCGATATAGGCTGACGGCGTGTCTGAGCCGAACTCATCGAGCATAAGAAATGGGTCGAAACGTTCGGGGGCTTGACCGCCGAAGACGCGTAGAAGTTGCACGCCATCACCATCGGTCGCTGGACGCGCGGACAGTTGCTCAATCACACCTCGTTGCGCCTGACTCTGGGTATGAGCCTGGATTAATTGTGAATCTGACATGTTGTTATACCTCCGTACATTGATGTTCCGTAAATAGCTGCGTCAACAGCGACATACTGGACTAGAGAATCATCGCAGCAATATCTGCCTGTGCCATGGCCACCGACTGGTCTTTATGAGCGGTCATGGCCAGCCCCTCGGCGTAAATAAACTCGACATCACTGAGCCCGATGAAACCTAGGATGATTTTCAAATATGGCACCACAGCGTCATGGGGCTTGTCTTTATGCAACCCACCACGGGTGGTGACCACGTATGTTTTTTTGCCCGTCAATAATCCTACGGGACCGGTCTCTGCATACTTGAACGTCAGCTGTACACGGGTGATATGGTCCAGCCAGGCTTTGAGTGTGCTCGGAATACTGAAGTTATACATGGGCGCACAGATCACTACTATATCGGCTGCTTGCACCTCACTAATCAGCGCATCAGCGAGCTCCGCTTCACCAGTGGCGACTGCTTGGATCACCTCGAGGGTGTAGTGCGGAATATTCTCAGCGGTCACATCTCGATGGGTCAGGGTCGCGCCACTATGCTGCTCTCGTAACTTCTCGACCAATCCGGCGGCCAGCTGACTTGACTGGCCGTGGGCGCCAAACACACTGGAGTCTATTTGTAATATATGAGTACTCATCTGGGGTCTCCCTTTCATGTTGTTGTATGAATGTAACTGATCCGCATTATAGAGCAGACATATAGATGTTTTAGACGCATTATTGCGTACAATACATCTAATTAACTGATGTATTGTGACTGGACCTCGAACCGACTCGCTGACCTATCATGAGCCGCCATTACATCGAGACCCTCACGATAGACTTATGAGAGCCTCAAAAGAGCCCCAGGATACCCCTATGCAACAACCCAAAGTGACCCTTGAGCAATGGTCAACGTTTAAAGCTGTGGTCGATGCGGGCTCCTTTGCCGCAGCCGCTGAACTACTTAACAAAAGTCAATCCAGTATCAGCTATATGATGGCGCGCATGGAAGAGCGTCTACCCACGCCCGCCCTTGCGCTCAACGGCCGCAAGGCCGAACTGACAGACCTGGGAAAGTTATTGTATCGTCAGGCTAACGCGCTATTGGCGCAAGCCATAGCCATCGATAAGGCGGCGGATTATATGGCCAGCGGCTGGGAGCAGGAGGTGGTGATCGTCGCTGATGCGCTGGTACCGATGAACACTCTGTTTTGTTCGTTGCAGTCTTTCTCGCTAGCCAACCACTCCACTCGGGTTCGTATTCTGGAGACGACACTGTCAGGCACTGATGAGGCGATTTTTTCGCGCAAAGTGAACATCGCGCTATCGCCGCATATTCCAATAGGATTTCTTGGCCGCCCCTTGTGGCAAATTCGCATTATCCCTGTGGTCGCTGCCAATCACCCACTGGCGCAGATAGCCGGATCGATTTCAGAAACCCTGTTGCAACAACATCGACAGATTGTTATCCGCGATACAGGGACTAAACGTGAGCAAAATGCTGGTTGGCTAGGTTCGGAGCAGCGCTGGACTGTCAGTCATTTTTCTACCTGTATTGATGCTGTGCGCGCTGGACTGGGGTTTGCTTTTGTGCCGAAAGACAAGATCGAGCAGGACTTAGAGACGGGCGCGCTAGTGCAGCTACCCTTGAGCTTACAGGCCGAACGCCATCTCACCGTGAACTTGATCATCCCCGATGGGGATCACGCAGGCCCCGCGACACGCGCCATCGCTGACACATTGTTGGCAATGAATCCATTAGATCAGGGTATAGCGCCCTGAAACAGCTGTTTACGGCCTCCTAGCATGCACTATCTCGATAGTAAGAGGCTACATCGAGTAGTTATGCAAAATACCTACATCAGTACCTACGTACTGATAGCGGAAAGGCTTTCCTTCACGTCGTAAAACCTCTGCGATGACACCTGGCGACTGCCAAGGATTGAGTCTACCGCAGTACAATAATCGACTACCTCGGGTCATTAACCACAGGCCTTTGGATTCTACATGCTTAATTTTAATTTTTTCTGCCTCCCACACTACGTTTGTGCTTAACTCAGGTATAGCAGCGATATCCCAATAGCGCCATTTTTTGGCCTCGAAAGCAACCTATTAACCACTTTTCTGCCTCCCGACCTATCTCCCGACATGCCACCAGTTCAGGCATCCGATCAAACACCCGACAATAAAGCGAAAACTCTGAGCGTCAGTTACAATGGCCGCGACTTATCACCACACTCGAGAAAATATGCAACTTGTCATGGCCCCAATGGAGGGCGTCATCGATCATCATATGCGAGACTTGCTAACAGGCCTCGGTGGGCTAGACGGCTGTGTTACAGAGTTTGTTCGCGTGAGCAACTCTCGCGTTCTGCCACGTCGCGCCTTTCACAAGCTATGTCCAGAGCTTGATCACCAGGGCCTCACCCGGCATGGCGTGCCGGTTAAGCTGCAGTTACTTGGCGGCGACCCACAAATTCTCGCGGATAATGCCGCATATGCCGCAAGCCTCGGCGCCCATGCCATAGATTTGAACTTCGGCTGTCCTGCAAAAACCGTGAATAACAGCAATGGTGGCGCCAGCCTGCTGCAGTATCCCGAACTGGTTTACCAGATCGTCGCCGCCGTGCGGCGACAAGTACCCGCAGAGATACCCGTCAGCGCGAAGATCAGGCTTGGCTACCATGATCGCAGCGCCTATTTGGATAATGCCCACGCTGTCGCCGCCGCCGGCGCCAGCGAAATCACCGTCCACGCCCGCTCAAAGGCGGACGGTTATAAACCACCAGCTTACTGGGACTATATCCAACGGATTCGCGAAGCGGTGACTATCCCAGTTGTCGCTAATGGTGAAATTTGGACCGCCGCTGACTGGCGCGCTTGCTATGAGCAAACCGGTTGCTCTGCCTTTATGTTGGGTCGCGGGATTCTTGCTCGCCCTGATTTAGCCCTGGCGATTAGAGCTGAAATCGACCAAAGGCCTTACACGCCTATGACCTGGAAAAACGTATCGGGGCTATTACTCGACTACCATCTCAATACGCGACACCTTTACCCGCCACGATTTTTGGGTAATCGAATCAAGCAGTGGCTGGCCTACCTACGCCTGACCTATGCCGAGGCAGACGATCTGTTTCATGCGATAAAACGCGAAAAAGACGCGGCTGTTTTTGAGCAAGCATTGCTCACCGAAGTTGCCGCTTAATATAATCGTTAGGCACAAAAAGCTAAAAATACCCTACTCTGCAAATACCAACCTGATATTGATACGAACCATCACGCGCCCACGCTTACCAGCGAGGGATCAACATCCCACGGCAACATATTCATTCCATATTGGAATACATATGTTGCCATTTATTCCATGTACAATATTTTCTCCTAGGACTACATTCTCTTTCGTACTGCAGGCGTAGCAGTTACCACACTCTTATTAGAAGGCACATAATCATGTCAATTCAGCAATTTGAAACCACAGCAGACAACCGCTTCCTCGGTGACATTACTGAGGTCAAGCACAGAGTGCCGCACGTCGAAGTAGACGATTCGCTATCAGAATGGGAACTGGCTCGCATGACCAGCAAGACCTGGTCAATGGAGCAGGAATAGCTCATACAGACACGGTAGCAGACTGATCTTTGTCACAAAGATGGGATGGGCCGTGCTGAACCTGCAAGCAGCCCGGATTAAAAGCTGAACTGCTTGCAGATTTCAATGAAATTGACTGCGCCGCGAGACAATACCTGGCCGCGCGAATAAAACAGACCAAACTGCAAGGGTATGCGTGACACTCGCGCAAACTCTACGGCCTGTAACTCACCACCATTTCCATGACGCGCCACTAAAGACTCATCCAGGTAGGCCATTCCCAGACCCCGAGCAACCAGCTTGATCCTCAAGCTCATGTCGTTAACCTCCCA
>JBLHRT010000153.1:0-6831 GCA_047626255.1 Candidatus Azotimanducaceae bacterium | reverse complement strand
TTGATCAAATCTAACCCTTGGTACGCTCGAGCCGCGGTGATCTGGGCCCTAAGCTATCTGGCTTTTGGCGCGTTCCAGCGCGACCGGGCCGAGTCGCTTGGGCAACTACTGGCCGAGCAACGCGGGCATGAACCCCTGCGCCTGTCTGCCAAGCCGGGGTTTGCCAACCTGTTTCTGTGGAAAGTTGTTTACGAGACCGATACGGATTTCCACGTTGATGCTGTGCGCACCGGGCTGACACCCACTTGGTTCGAGGGTGACCAGATTAAGAAGCTCGATATTAGCAATGACTTGCCTTGGCTCGACCCACTCAGCCAGCAAGCGGACGATTTACGCCGCTTTAACTGGTTTTCCATGGACTATTTGGCCATCGACAAGTATGACCGGGATTACATCATTGACATTCGCTACTCCATGCTTCCCAATGAAATCAATGCGTTATGGGGCATCCGGCTAGACAGGCAGGCTGCGACCGCGGATCACGCAAAATATGTGGTCAATCGCGACATGAATAGTGAGGCATCCACGAAACGCCTAGAGACGATGGTTGATATGCTCCTAGGGCAGTAAATCCCAATAGATACTATACTGTGGCAAGAAACTGGCCGCCTATCCATTGAATGAGCGAGTTGACGAGTCCAGCAAGACGCTCTGGCCCAAATGGGCTAAATTACTTATCATGCGGTGCACAATAAAGAAACCTTGCAGAGTCACGAAGTAGGTAGATCATATGTTGTCAATGAGTTCATCTAATTCACGTTTAGAACGAAAAATGCGCCGCGCCGAGAGTCATGCGGAATGGCTCGCCGCAGCGACTGAGCACGATCTTGCCTCGGGCAATAACCGGTGGCGACTTGAACAACAATCCTCCGATTATGACTTCCAAAATATCCAAAGCCGTGTTGACGATTTGCGCAAGTTACGCGCCCGACAAGACGACGTAGGTCTCTTGTACTCTTTGAACCAGGGTATCCATGGTAACCAGGGCGGCATGGGCAACGCCGCACTGTACGACCGATCCAAGGTCGGCACAAAAAAACTCATTGAGGAATATGTTGATGAGATCGTTGATGCACTGAACCATATCAGCCAATTGCCCGAGTCTGACGAAATCACTCATGAGGACAAGCTGGATTTCTTCCATCGCGCTCACCTGTGTTTCGGCAGTTCCGCACTCATGCTCTCTGGGGCAGGCTCGCTGGGCCACTTCCATCACGGCGTGGTAAAAACCCTGCTTGAACACGACCTGCTGCCAGACATTATTTCTGGCTCTAGTGCCGGTTCAGTCTTCGCAGCCGTGCTAGGTACTCATACCAACGAGGAACTCCATACAGTACTCAATGATGCCAGCATGATGGATCCGCTCGGCGAAGATTTAGAACAAAGGCCCACTGGATTCATACGCACACAGGTTGACGCAGAATCCTTACGTTTGATGCTCGAATTGACTATTCCCGACCTGACATTCCAAGAGGCCTACGAAAAAACTGGTCGCTCTATCAGCGTCACTATTGCGCCTCTGGAAGAACATCAGTCATCTCGTTTGATGAACGCGATCACATCGCCAAACGTTTTTATTCGTACTGCCGTGATGGCCTCCTGCGCCGTGCCAGGGATTTTCCCCCCGGTTATGCTCATGGCGAAGAACGTCTACGGCGAACCACAACCCTACTTACCCAATCGACGCTGGGTAGATGGCGCGGTAACAGATGACCTGCCAGCCAAGCGCCTGGCGCGATTGTATGGGGTTAATCACTATATTGTTAGCCAGGCAAATCCACTGGCACTGGCCATGATGAGCACAGACAAGCTGTTTCCTATGCCTGCGCTAAGCAAGTCGATCATGCGCCACACCACCAAGGAAGTCCTGCGTGCTAGCGAGCGATTCAGTCGTCGTTATCTGCGTCAGATACCTAGTGTCGGCCAGGCCATGAGCATGTTCTATGCGGTGATGGCTCAGGATTACCAGGGCGATATCAATATCGTGCCGAGCTTTAACTACGTCGATCCGCAAAAATTGTTAGCGCGTCTGACCACCAAGGAAATCGATGAGCTTGTTCTTGAGGGCGAACGCGGTACCTGGACACAGCTAGAGCGCATTCGTATCTGTACCAAAATCGGCCGCACCTTGGCTAAGATTCTTGATCATCATGCGGAACACAACATCAAATCGTTCTACAAAAAACGGGGTGGTGGCAAGAGTAAAACCCCTGTCGTATTGAAATCTGCCGGCTGAAGCTCTTTATTGGGCTGAAGCTCAGCACAGCTTAGGCATTCTTGATCGTTAGACCACCGTCTACGGGCAATACCACGCCCGTGATATAGCTTGCGGCTGGTAACGCTAGGCTCAATGTGGCATGAGCCACCTCCTCTGCCTCCGCATAGCGTTTCAGTGCCACGCGACGACGCGCAAAGATGGCTTTCTGGTCATCGGGTATTCCTGCCGTCATCCCTGTGTTAATTGGTCCCGGACAAACACAATTCACGGTGATTGCTTCTGGCCCCAACTCTACCGCCAAAGAACGCGTAAGCCCCACCACACCTGATTTTGCCGCCGTGTAGGGGCTGCCAAATCGAGTCGCACCCAGCGCCTCCGTCGACGCAATATTGATAATGCGTGGGTGTTCCGCTAGCCGCAGATAAGGCAGCGCCGCGCGCACTGTCAGGGTTTGCGCCGTCAACAGGATTGACAGGGACTTGTTCCAGGCCGCCAGAAATTCATCCGCATCAATAGCAACAAAGATCGAGATACCAGCGTTGTTGACGAGAATATCAATGCCACCGAAATGTTCGGCGATCTCATCAAACACCGGCTTGATAGCGGCGCCGTCAGACAAATCTAGCACCCAGCCCTTGGCGTCATAGCCCTCTGCGTGCATCTCCGCCACAACCTCCTCCAACGCGTCGGCATTGATATCGAGCGCCGCGACCTTGGCGCCTTCATCTGCAAACAAATGCGCCGTGGCCCGCCCCATTCCACTGGCGGCACCGGTAACAATGACGACTTTGCCGACAACGGAACGACTCAACGTAGATAGCTTCATGGATTTGACCGCCTGTACATGATGGGTTAGAGAGTGTGCCCCATCTCCCCCGGACAACGCAAATAGGGTACTATGGATCGAACAATACACTAGCTAAGAGTCAGTAAAGTATGAGCGAAATCACGCGCCTTACCACTGTTGAGATTGCCAAGCAGGCGCTGAATTTCTCTATCGCGCATTTCACAATTTTTTCAGCGACAAATCGCGAGGATTTGCACGGGCATAATTTTCAACTCGAGTGCAAGGTCACGGCCCCACTGGCTGAAGATGGGCTGTTATTCGACTACGGCATGTTAAAGAGACTGCTGCGCGCTCTGTGCGATGAAATCGACGAGCAAGTGATCCTACCCGGTCATTCACCGTACCTGCAATTGAGTAACGACGACGGGTATACCATCGCCCACTTCAATGGTGAGCGTATTCCATTTCTACCCAGAGACGTGACCGTACTACCCATTGCCAACACCACCGTGGAAGAGTTTTCCCATTATTTTTTGGAGAAACTCAAGAACGATACATTGATTCAACAAAACGCTATTGTCGCCCTGTCAGTCAAGGTATCGTCTAGCCCAGGACAGTATGGCATCGCCGATTGGAGACAAGCATGAAGACACTGGTAATTACTGGTGCGAGCAAAGGTATTGGCTTGGCAGTCGCCAGTCTTTGCCTGGATGAGGACTATTCCGTTATCAACTTGTCACGCACGCCCGCACCCGATGCCCGCATCGACAACTTGCCCATCGACTTGGCGTCACCCGAGGCTGAGGTCGAGCTGGCAGAAATGCTCAAGACACGCCTGACTCTAGGCGAAATTGTCCTGGTGCATAACGCTGCCCGCCTCAATAACGACCGTACTGACGAGACCTCCACGGCAAATTTTCGTGATGTCATGGCGGTCAATCTGACCGGCCCACATCTGGTAAATCAGCAAGTTATTCCCTTTATGCAGAGCGGCTCTAGCATCATTTATGTAGGCTCTACCCTGTCGGAGAAAGCCGTCGCCAACGCCTATACCTATGTCGTAAGCAAGCACGCCATGATCGGTATGATGCGCGCCACCTGTCAGGATCTTGCGGGTCGTGGTATCCACACCGCCTGTGTCTGCCCGGGCTTCACCGATACCGAAATGCTGCGCGCCCATGTCGGTGAGGACCCTGAAATTCTCAAGGCTATCGCCAGCATGAGTACGTTCGATCGTCTCGTGACACCCGCAGAGATTGCCACCACCATCAAGTTTGCTGCCGACAACCAGGTGCTCAATGGTGCAGTCATCCACGCCAATCTGGGTCAGAAAGAAAGTTAAGGCGAGTTTAGATCACAAATTCAGACGCTGCTTTACCCAATGAAATATAGATAACAGAGAGTCTTACCCATGAGTAGTGGACCTATCAGCGATGCGGTCAGGGAGAAACGAGAACGCGTATTCCTCATACTGGCAGGATTTTTCCTGTGTGCGATGACCATGTTGAACATCCTAGGCATCACGCGTTTTGTCCAGATTGGCCCCATGGCTCTGGCGGTTGGCGTTCTGCCCTACCCTATTACTTTCTTGTGCACCGACCTAGTCAGCGAACTCTATGGCCGAGCCCGCGCCAATTTCTTGGTTACCGTGGGTCTGTTGTTGAATGGCTTCATCATCGCTTTTATGTGGATTGGCAATCAATTACCCGCCTCAGAGCCCCAAGCACCTTGGCAACTACTTCACCTGGCGGAAGATATTATGTTGCCCAATGGCGACACCGTCAGCGACTCCATAGAACTGTTTTCCCTACTGTATGCCACCACCTCTGGTGCGGTTCTGGCCTCCATGCTGGCGTATATCGCGGCCCAATACTGCGACGTCTATATGTTCCATTTCTGGAAACGCCTCACTAACGGCAAGCACTTGTGGTTGCGCAACAATGGCAGCACCTTGATCAGCCAGGGCGTGGATTCATTCATGGTTATTATGGTCACCTTTGGCGCTCAGCTAATCGCCGGCGCCATGAGCATTGGCGCCTTACTGGTATTGATGGGCAGCAATTATCTATTCAAAATGTGCGTAGCCCTCGCCGACACCTTGCCATTTTATGCCGCAGTGAGGTACCTGCAACGCTATCTCGAATTTACCGATGAAGAGTTAGCCGCGCACATTTAGTCATAAGGAAAGGTAAATTCATATGGGCCCCGAGGCAGTGCTTGAATTCTGGATCGGCGACGCTGCGGTGAACAGTGACGCGGCCAAAGCGCGATCGAGACGCTGGTATCACAGCAGCACAGCCGATGATGAAGCCATGCGCTCGCAGTTTGGCGCAACCCTACAACAAGCAGAACAAGGAGCACTACGCGACTGGATAACGACACCCCGCGGTCGACTGGCATTGGTGATACTACTCGATCAAATGTCGCGCAATCTCTATCGTGGCACGGCACAAGCCTTCGCTAACGACGCCAGAGCCTTAGATATAGCGACCCAGATGGTCGATGCCGGCGAGCATCAGTGCTTGGCGCCTATTGAGCAGGTCTTTCTGTTTCATCCATTCGAACATGCTGAGAGCCTCAGCGCCCAACAACAATCGGTTTGGTTGTTCACGGCACTACTCGAACAGGCGCCTACAGACTGGCACCAACAATTGCAGAGCTTTCTAAATTTCGCCATCGTCCATCATGATATCGTGGTAACCCATGGTCGCTTTCCGCATCGCAATAAAGTGCTGGGGCGCAAAAACACCAGCAGCGAAGATGACCATCTAATCAGAGGCTCGAAGTTCGGTCAGTAATCCGTTGGTGAATAATAATTACCCCAAAAGGACAGGCCCATGAATCAATTTAGCGATACGCTTGGAAATCAATACACCGCCAGCAGCCAGATCAGCGTAGCGTCTATGGATGCTGTGCTAGACGCTTATCTCGGCTCAAAGACGACGGTAATGCCGTTACTCGACAGTCTTATCGAGGTAGACCCGCAGATGCCAATGGCCCAGTGTCTGCGCGCCTACATGCTCAAGCTTGCCAGTGACCCACGATTCAAGGGTCCTATTAAAGCGACCTTGGCTCACCTCACTGAGCAGGCGAACGCCCTCAATGCTCGCGAACAACTCCATCTGCGCGCCTTAACAAGCTGGGTGGCGAACCAACTACTCGATACAGTCAAGGTCCTTGAGTTACTGCTAAGCAGCTATCCAAAAGATATGCTGGCCCTGCGAATAGCCCATTATCTACATTTTTATGCGGGTGGCGCCGTGAAGATGCGCGATTCTGTTGCCCGCTCAGTGGCTGCCTGGCATGACACCGACCCCTATTATGGTTACCTACTGGGCATGCAGAGCTTTGGTCTGGAAGAGTCGGGTGACTATGCGGGTGCTGAGGCGCTTGGCAGGCAGGCCATCGACATTGACCCCAGCGATATCTGGGCAGGTCATGCTGTGACCCACGTACTACAAATGCAACAACGGTACAGTGAGGGCATACCCTGGATAGAGTCTCTGGCGCCCCACTGGGGCACTACTAACAACTTTGCCTACCACTTGTACTGGCACAAGGCCCTCTTTTATCTTGGCACAGGCGAGCTTGAAGCTGCACTGGCCTTGTATGACCAGCACCTAGTAGACGTGCTCGCCGACGATTTTTACCTCGATATCTGCAACGCCGCTTCACTGTTGTGGCGCCTGGAAATGCTTGGCGTCAATGTCGGACAACGCTGGCACGCCTTACAATCATTGTCGGCAGCAAGGGTCACCGATGACGAATTGATTTTCTCAACCCTGCATTACCTGATGACACCGGCGCGTCTTAATGATCAGCCAGC
>JBLHRT010000152.1:0-6951 GCA_047626255.1 Candidatus Azotimanducaceae bacterium | reverse complement strand
CCTCGTCAGTATCGGGATAGTAGAATCGTGGGTCGGCCTTCAGCGCTTCAATGGCGAAGGTAAAGCCTTGGCTCACATCAAAGCCTTGCTCAGCCAATACAGTCACGATTTCTGCTTGAATTCGATCGACTTCTGTTAAACCCAGATTATGAATATAGTCAGCGCTATAGTCTGTGGTGGTAAAGAACTGCAAGGCTTGCTGGTACGCGATATCGCCACCTTCCAGTCGCCAGAAGCCGTCGTCTAAGCCAGCTTTTGGCTTGAGCTGTTCAAAATAGTCAATGTAGGTCTGATAAGCAGGATATACCTTGTCTGCAATAGCCTTGCTAGCCGCTGCCAATACCCTGACTTTATCTGCCTCTGGAAAAATTTCTGCTTTGGAGATCTTCTTGGCTAAGGATGTATAGAGAATGTTTTCCTGTGGTGCTTTATCGATAAACCCCGTCATCTCCTCCAGCACTCTTTCGATGACAAACAAGGGAGGGATAATATTCTTCTGTTCACGAATAACCAAACCCTGCATATTTTGCGCAAATTTGATTCCAGTTTTGTTCAACCGTGCAACATAGTTGTCAGCGTCTTCAACCTGATTAACTTGATGTTGCCCATCCATAAAACTGGGATAATTGCTCTGCAATCCAAACATCTGGTTAACGGGGTAGTCATGGAACCGATAGGGTTCTGACGCGACCCCGGCATCGAGTAGATACAAGGCGATTTCTTTTGAGAGTTGTTGATCTTCATCCAGGTCGTCATCGTCGTAGGCCAATAAGTCATCTCTGACTTGATGCATTAGCGCATACATCTCATCGGCTTTGCGCTGACTGCCATCACTGAGTTCGGCGTTGTGGCCCTTTATGCCAATGGATTCAAGTACCCCTATGGACGTGAGTAGTTCTGGGCTATCCAATGCAACTTTGATCAGGGAGCGATCCAGAAATGCTCTAAACAGAAACGGTTTCTGTGCGTTCCATTCGTGTGCTGCGAAAGCGCCGGTAAAGGTGATGATCAAAAGAAAAACGATTCCACTCCATTTGAAAAAGGTCTTCATAATATCTCCAAACGTCGTTGTTGTTATTCTAGTAGGGGCGGCGTCAACCATTAGCCTGACGCCCTGATGTGGCCGTCAGGGGTCAGCGTCGAGGCTGTGTAATAGGATGAGTGCCACTTTACCATCAAGACGGGGCATCATGCTCCCCATGCTCGTTAGTAATATCAGTGCACTGTAGCATAGTCTTTCCCACTATCTCATATCGCTTGCTGATATGGCTTTGCGTACCAACTGGGTGAATTCTGACCGATATCCATAGGTGTCCTCGCCGCGATTCGCCAGCGCTAACGTTAAGGCATCATTGAGTGCCCAATCACCGGTATAGGTGCCGCCTCGCAATAGCTGCGAGAACCCGGCAACCGACACGCCAAACTGCGCCTCATTACGCTGCAATGCTGTCGCTTCCTGGGCTTGCAAGATCGACAGTTCAATCAGCTCTGACGTATCGCTGTCCGGCTGCTTGTATCGAATCTTGAGCATCCCGTATTCACTACCGCCTTTGCTTTTCGCTATGTCCGCCTCATACCGCGATGGGGGTATCAATGCGTTGTCACTACCCGCTGGCACTATCTCATAGATCGCCGTCACCGTATGACCCGCGCCAATATCGCCTGCGTCCACCGCATCATTCCTGAAGTCTTCACGCTTGAGTGCCCGTGTTTCGTAGCCGATTAATCGATACTCGCTGACCGTTGCTGGATTAAACTCAACCTGTATTTTTACATCCTTGGCGATGGTGAACAGGGTTGATGTGGCTTGCTCAACGAGCACCTTCTGCGCCTCAGCCAATGTGTCAATGTATGATGCTACCCCGTTGCCGTTCTGCGCGAGTGCTTGCATGCGGGCGTCTTGATAATTGCCCTCACCAAATCCGAGTATGCTCAGGAATATACCGGAGTCGCGCTGGCGCTCGACGAAATCCTGCAGCTCATCGTTGTTGGTGATGCCGACATTGAAGTCGCCATCGGTGGCGAGGATGACGCGGTTCACACCATCTTTGATAAACGCGGACTGGGCTAATTGGTAAGCGAGTTTGATACCGGCACCCCCTGCGGTTGAACCGCCGGCCGACAGTCGTTGCATTGCATCGAGGATGGTTTGTTTCTCTGAGGCTGGGGTTGGCGGCAATACCGTGCCGGCTGCGCCTGCGTAGACTGCAATGGCCACGGTGTCATCTGCCTGTAGTTGGTTCAGCAGCAACGACAGTGACTGCTTCACTAGGGGCAATTTGTCAGGGGCGTTCATGGAGCCGGAAACATCCATCAGAAACACAAGGTTGGTGCGCGGCATTTCTGCGCCTGTCATCTCATAGCCTTTAATGCCGATGTGAACGAGCTTGTTGCCTGCCTTCCAAGGTGAGTCTAGCACGGTGACGGTGGGCTTGAATGGCACCTTCTTGGTGTTTGGCCGTGCATACGCGTAGTCAAAGTAGTTCACCAGTTCCTCAACACGAACGGCATTTGACGGGGGCAAGACGCCGCGATTCAACAGCCGACGGACAAATCCGTAAGAGGCGGTGTCGACATCAACCGAGAATGTGGACACCGGTGATTCGCTAACGCGCTTGACAGGGTTGTCAGCGAACGCCGTGAACTCATCACGATGGGTCACAGCCGGTGCGGGCGGCATAGACGGTTCCCGTACGAGCGATGATGTTGTGCCTTGTTGCAGGCTTAATGTTGGAGAGGGCATTGCAGAGGGTATCGCAGAGGGTATCGTCGCGCGCTCTTGGGCGTCACTCTCGGTGGCGATCCGCTTCGACTTAGCCAGAACCCTCGCTTCATTTCGGTTGGAAGCGATTGCTTGCTCCTCTGACGCGGCCAAAGACTCCATTAACACATCACCAGTGAAACGCTGATCAACATCCTTGTCATCAAGCGATACATTACCTTCGGTGACAGGCGACTTGTTTAGGTCCAGCTTACTCACCACGGCTTCGGGTATCGCGATCTCATCGATCGGCGGAGTCACGCCAGGTTGGAAGAAAACGAGGTTGACTGCCAGCATAACGCCTGCAGCTGCTGCAAGGCCGGTGTACCAGGGGCGGGTTGTGATAACGAACATAGCGGATCTCCTTGTGATCTCGGTAACGTTATCTATTGGACGATCAGTGCCTGTTAATCCTTGGGCGGCTTCATCATTTATTTTCAGTGGCGACTCATCAAATGCGGCCAGGGCCGCTTCCACAGCCTTTGCGCGCTGCGTCTCATCGGCCTTTATTGTGTTCTGCTCAAACAAATCTTTTAGTGATTTATCATCCATAGCCTAGTACTCGCTTAACCGTTTCCGGATTTCATGCAATCGCCATGAAATGGTGGATTCTTTGACGTTCAGCGCATCTGCTGCCTCCCGATGCGTGAGCCCTTCGCCGATCACCAACACCACCGTATCGGCGAAGCTTTGGCCCAGTTCTTCAATAGCTTTCATGACCTGCCGAAGGCGAATGCCTGAATCCGGGGATAACTCGGCACCCGGCTCCGGGATGTCTTGCTCATGGGTGTCGTGTTGGTGGCGTGCCTGTGATTTACGCCAGTCGTGCGCGCAGTTGATCACCAGTCGATACAGCCAGGTGCTGAACGTTGATTCGAATCTGAAGGTGTTAATGGAGCGGCCCAGTTTGATGCAGGCTTGCTGGGTGACATCTTCTGCATCGCGCGAATTACCGGTCACGCGCAGGGCCACACGTAACATCAAGGCATAGTGTTGTCCCACGAGTTGAGCAAACGCCTCGCGGTCACCCTCCTGGATGGCTCTTATCTGTGCCTGTGTTGCCGTGTCGTCAGCCGACTCGACGTTTGCCTCAGTGGTCATCCGGGGATCATCCGGCGCATCCTATGGAAGAACTTCTTGATTAGACGACTCAGGGATAGGAATCCTTGGGGGTGAATGAAAAAAGTCTGCTAAGCCTGTCGGAATAACAATGAGGGGCCGGCCCACTAGATCCCGCTACTCAAGACCGTTGATAAACGTGTCTAGGGCTGCATTGGTCTGCTCCGGCGCCTGTTGTTGTACCCAGTGACCCACGTCATCGATAATGGTAGTGCCACGGAAATCATCGCACTCGACGCCCGCTATTGCATACATGTCCATGCCGGGAATGAAGTGACGGACGGGATCTAGGCTGCCGGCGATAAAGCAGGTGGGCTGTTGAATTCTCTTGCCGCGCAGTTCGGTATTCTCTATGGCGTCCTGGCGTTGCGCCCGGTAGCGATTAAAGGGGCCGCGCATGCCGCCCTGGCTATGGGCATCGATATAGACCTGCAAATCGGCTGCTGACATCCAGCTGGGATAGTCTGCCGGTTCATTGGCACCTTCCAGAAAAGTAGCGCCTTTAGGCTTATCACTTTCCAGACCATCGCTAAGAGCGAGATAAACGATCTTCATGGCCGTCTGCATATCGCCTTCAAATTCGGCTTCGGCAACCCCTTCCTCCTGAAAGTACAGCTGGTAGAAAAAGCGATCTTGATACATCGCTTCAAATACATCCAACAGGCAGACATCCGTGGCGACTCTAAAGGGTACGCTGTGTAAGGCCAGCGCGCGAATTTTCTGTGGATGCAACAGCGTGGTAGTCCATGCCACGGGCGCCCCCCAGTCGTGACCAAAAAGAATAACTGGCCCGTCAGTTAGCGCGTTCGCCACGGCGGCGACGTCACTGGCCAGTTCGAGCAATGTATAGGCGCTGATTTCAACAGGTTTGCTGCTGCCACCATAGCCCCGAACGTCCATAGCGGCGACACGGTAACCGCGCTCGGAGAAATATGTCATCTGATGACGCCATGAATACCACAGCTCTGGCCAGCCATGGACGCAGAGTATCAGCGGGCCTTCGCCTTGGACGGCAACGCGGAGTGTGATGTCGCCGTTTTTTATATGCTGAAATTCCATAAAGTCTTACCTGCCATGATTCTCATGGACTTTATCGCACTGGGCCGTCGTTAGTGTCAAGGGAGAGCCCCTGGTCACTTTTTGCTGACCCCGTTATTTTTCGCTGACCCCGTTATTTTATGTGCGTTGGTTGGCCGTATACTAACTTTTTGGTGGGTTGGTGCATCAAAGGGATTATGGATGCAAGTTTGCAAGACAGTGGGTCGCCGGCGAAGGCGGATTTTCATGCGGCGATAGCACGGCGTTCGGATAGCTGGTATGCGGCGTGCCTGCGTATCACACGCAGTCCAGAGCTGGCGGACGACGCCGTGCAGGATGCGTTGCTCAGCGCCTGGCACAAGCGCCATCAGTTTGAGTCCTCAGCGCTTCTGGAGACCTGGATTCACCGAATAGCAGTGAATGCCGCGCTGCAGCTGTTGCGGAAAAACAAACCCGAGCGCAGCGAGCCCCTGTCAGCAGAGCCGCTAGATGGTGGCGCCGCACCCCTGTCGAGCGCGATGGATGCTGAAACCCAAACCACGCTGGCCGAGGCGCTGACACATTTGAGTGAAATGGAGCGGCTGTGTTTTGTGTTGAAACATCTGGAGCAATGGCGGCTTAACGAAATTGCAGAGCAGTTGGCGACCAACGTCGGCGTCGTCAAACAGTCGCTGTTTCGTGCTGTTAATAAGTTGCGAGTGAGCATGGCTCATCTGCGAGGATAGTGATATGAACGAGCAAACACTGACATTTTATTACTACGACGATGGTCTTGATGAAGATGAGCGGCGCGCGGTGGAGCTGGCGCTAGCAAGCGATCCACAGCTTGCTCAGCAATACCAACGGCTGGCGGCTGAGCTTGATGCGTTACTAGGGAGCGCCAGCGCTCCGGCGGAGGCTCCCTCTCATCTCCGTGCCCAGTGGCATGACGTTGTTGATCGTGCCGCCCAGCAAGAGGCGGCTTTGAGCCGGCCGGTAGTCGCACCAAAAAGCTGGTTTCACGCGGCGTCTTTCTTCTGGGGTGGCGCGCTGACCGCGTCGCTCGTGCTGGGTATCACCATCGGTGTGTACATGACCGCGGAACAAGGTCCGAGTGCCGCCACCGGCCCCCTACTTGCCGCTGCAGATCCCGTCATGGCCGCCGGCAGTGGGGCTTTCTCTCGGGGGCTGCTGTTGCACTTCAAGGATAGCCGTCGTCAGCTGGCGGCTCTGCCGGCGACCGAAAATGGCGAGCGCAGCGAACTTATCCTCGAGTTGGTGGCACAAAATCGTCTGTTTGAGCGCGCCGCTGAACAAAGCGATGCTCAGGACCTAGCGCGGGTGCTGCGAGCCTTTGAGCCTGTGCTATTGCGCCTGATTGAAGAAGATTTACCCGCAACAGAAATGGCTGCGTTGCGGTCTCAACTCGGGTTTGAATTAAATATTATGCTAACCAAATTGGCGGTCGAGTTATCAGATAAAGCAGATACCATTGAAACCTAGGACGACGGCTATGAATAAGACCATGAACAGAACCCTATCCCTTTTGCTGATCTGTCTGCTCAGCGCTATCGCGGCGATAAGTAGTGCCCAAGACGAGCTGGGGGCTCTGAAAATTGCTGCCTTGGAGGCGCTCATCACCGCGCCACCAAGCAGAGCGTTGCCTATTGTGCAGCGAGTTCTAAAAAGCGATGACCGAGAAGACATTAAGGCGCGGGCACTGTTTGTGCTCAGCCAAATAGACCTGCCGGAGGCACACGCCACACTGGTTGCCATGGCACAGGACAGCACGGGTGCTCTGCAGTTTGAGGCGATACGCATGATTGGAGTCAGCGGCGCCCCGGAGGCGATGGCGAGTCTTGCCGAGATCTATGCAGCAGGCAGCGAAGACGTCAGGGGGTCAGTGCTGAAGGCCTATTTGATTGCGGATGACAGTCAGGCGGTATATCGCATTGCGGCGGCTGCCACGGATCCACAAGAGTTAGAGCGCGCTCTGCATATGTTGGGCGCTATGGGCGCCGTGGACGAGGTGCGTGCGCTGGGCGCGCGTGTTG
>JBLHRT010000151.1:0-6961 GCA_047626255.1 Candidatus Azotimanducaceae bacterium | reverse complement strand
GTTGAATCACTATGACTGGCCAGCGCGCCAGGCACTACTGAACCAATGGCCGGGCTTTATCACCGAAATTGATGACTTGGATATCCATTTCCTACATATTCGCTCGCCCCATAGCGATGCTAGCCCATTGTTAATGACCCACGGCTGGCCGGGCTCGATTATTGAGTTCCAAAAAGTCATCGGCCCGCTGACCAACCCTACGCAGTATGGTGGCGATGCCGCTGACGCTTTCCACGTCATCTGCCCGACGCTACCAGGGTTCGGCTTTTCAGGTAAGCCCACTAGCCCCGGCTGGAATATCGAGAAAATAGCGACGGCATGGAACAGCCTTATGCAGCGACTTGGATACGATGAGTACTTCGCCCAGGGCGGCGACTGGGGTTCTGCCGTGAGCGCTGAGATTGGCGTACAAAATTTAGGTCAGTGCAAGGGCGTGCACTTGAATATGGCGGCGGTTGGGCCAGACCCCGCAACGATGAATGACTTGAGCCCCGCAGAACAAGACGCACTGGCAGCCATGAAGTTTTATCAAGACCATGACTCGGGTTATTCCAAGCAACAAGCCACTCGCCCTCAGACCTTGGGCTACGGGCTGGCTGACTCGCCCATGGGACAGGCCGCGTGGATTATCGAGAAGTTTTATCAGTGGATGGACTGCAACGGTCACCCCGAGCATATCGTCAGCCGCGACGAGCTATTAGACAACGTGATGCTCTACTGGTGTCCAGACGCGGGGGCATCATCGGCACGCATTTACTGGGAGAGTTTCGGCAAACCCAGCGGCGCGCCCATCACCATACCGGTTGGCTGTAGTGTCTTTCCAAAGGATATCTTTAAGACATCAGAACGCTGGGCCAGGCGGCGCTTCAAGCAGCTCGTACATTTCAACACCATGCCACAAGGCGGACACTTCGCTGCCTTTGAGCAACCTGAAAGCTTCGTCAATGAGGTTCGTGACTGTTTCAGGGACCTACGTTCGTAATACGGCAGGCAGGCGGTGGGCTCGGCCCTTTACGTAAAGTTATGCGGTAAATTATGTGGTGAATTTCGAGTCAAGTTTTGCACTTTGGCCTGATCTCACCTTTTACAATCGTGTTAGCCCGTTTATAAATACCGCGGAGTCGGCGTGCCCGATTGGTATCAAGCTGCAACTACGACAAATCACCGGTTCTATCAGCTACATTTTATTTACGACTTTTCACAACTACTTTTCACAACTACTTTTCACAACTACTGGGAGCTACCTATGGCGACAATCAAGTTCATCCAACACGACGGCAACACGATTGACGTTCAGGCCGACAATGGCACAAGCGTGATGAACGCTGCTATCGATAACATGGTGGCCGGCATTGATGCTGACTGCGGCGGCGAGTGCTCATGCGCCACCTGCCACGTGATCGTCGATGATGCTTGGATGAGCAAGGTGGGCACACCAACAGCCCAAGAAGAATCCATGCTTGATCTGAACCCTGATCGTGAGGCGAACTCACGCCTGTCTTGCCAGATCACTGTCACCGATGATCTCAATGGTCTGGTCGTGAACTTGCCAGAATTCCAATACTAAGCATGTAGACATTAGCATTTAGACAAAAGGGCTTTATAGCCAGCGCTTCGTCATCGAAGTCGGTGCTGCCCGCTCTTGAGAACCCGCGCGAACTGCGCGGGCAACTCATTGTTTCGCGATCCGCCTACCCATCGACCTTCTATCTCGCTCTCGACACGCCTCCATTAAGATAACCCTGCGCAGCCTCGCCTTGCGAGCCCAGGTCAGTCACCAATAAACTGCTGGGCTATCAGCCGAGAATCTTTCTCCTGCAAGCCTATGTAAATGGCGGCCCAAAAGGTATGGTTAGGTTCACATTTTTATCGTACGAGGCGCTCATGGATCACTACGAGGTTATGCGCACGACCTTCGCGGCGCGCGAGTATACCGATGACCCGGTCAGTGATGAGACGCTCTACCGGATCCTCGACCACGCGCGCTTTGCCCCTAGCGGTGGCAATCGTCAGGGCTGGCGCGTGCTGGTAATCAAAGACAAGGAGCGCCGCAAAGCACTGCGTGAGATCATGGCGCCCACCATACAGCACTATAAAGCTCAGGCCATGGCCGGCGAGACACCCTTTAACAGCGTCACCGCGAGCAACGTATCGCAAGCAACGATGGATGCCACATCCATCAATTTCCCCTTGATTGACGACCTTGAGCAAGCGCCGGTATTACTGGTTATCTGTGTCGATCTCAACGCCGTATCTTCCATGGACAAAGACTTGGATCGAGTCGGCGTGATCTCCGGCGCATCGATATACCCTTTTGCCTGGAACATCGTCACCGCTGCCCGCAATGAAGGTCTAGGCGGCGTATTGACGACGTTTCTTGCCAATCAGGAACCCAAAGCAAAGCCACTGTTGAACTTGCCGCCACATATAGCGATCGCCGCTATGATAGCTATCGGCAAGCCCGTCAAGCAGTTAACCAAACTTAAACGCAGCAAGGTGGAATCTTTTGCCCGTATCGACACTTACGATGGCGCACCCCTAACCGATCCTTCAAGCTGATTGATCGGCGGGTAAAACCACTGAACACCATGACACTGGAGTATGCACATGGACCTGATCGCTGCGGGTTACAGCTACAGCCGTATCATTCACGACTATTATGTTCGCAACTGGAAGGATGACGCCGGCTCCTCAAAACTGCTGATTGCTCGTCGCGCCGTCCTGGCCTATCACGCAGACAACGCCATTCAGGCAAACATAGATCCCGTGTTTAAGATTCCCGACGATCCAAGCGACTATGATGAAGCCGCTCAAAAATGGGCACATCAGATCGACAAGTTCTTTTCCGCCAGCGAAACAGTCAAGCTTCCCTACTCCTTTGGTGACTATCTTGTGCTTGCCATGGACGATCGGTATCGTAAGCTTTGCCAAGTCGAACTGGACCGTAAAAGGCGCACTCTGGTGGGAGATCGCCCACCGGCCGAGGGTAATGTGCTCGACACCCTGCAGAGCACCATCAAGGAAACGTCCGAGGCAGTCTCTCATCTAGTTGCTCTGGCTCCCAACGGACTAGGCGACGACTCTGACCAGGCCCTGCTATTGGGCCGCCAGGAACTGCTGGAGGCAATCACGGCCATGCAACGCAGCCTTGCCCAACTTGATTACGAACTCAGTCGACGCGATATCGAAATTCTCAGCTGAACGTATGCCTCGCCGGCTTATGGACAAACTACTCCATACCCCTTTGTCTCGCGACCCCTTATAAAGACTCTTGAATTGACAACACGCCGAAGACCAAGGGCTCAACAATGAAAACGAACAACGTCCACATCATCTACCTGGCCATAGCCGTCACCATGGTAGCTTTTCTGGCCCTGACGTTCACCGTCAGGGCATATGCTGCCCCCATCACAGCGCCAGCCATCAGCATGACAACGGCAGCCTCTCACCGCCAGTAAATAACAAAACGGCGACTTGCGCCTGCGGTTTCTTCTAGCACCGGCGCGCCATGATCATTACTATAGGCATCATTACTATCGGCAAGGGGATAAATGCCCTTTGTCATGATTCTATGGATGACCCGTCATGATTCGATTCGGTACCCTCGGCGCAGCACGCATTACGCCAGATGCATTAATCAAGCCTTGTGACCACGAAGCAGAAGCCATCGTCAGTGTCGTGGCGGCACGCTCTCGGTCACGGGCGGAACAGTTTGCTCGTAAGCACAAAATTGTTGATGTCGTTGACACTTACGACCAAGTCATCAAGCATCCGTGCGTCGATGCCGTGTATATCCCGCTGCCTATCACGCAACACCACGAGTGGGTTATTAAAGCATTGCGCGCTGGCAAACATGTTTTGTGTGAAAAGTCTTTTGCCGCCAATGCCCGGGAGGCGCGTGAGATGGCGCAGGTGGCAGCTGAAACCAACCTGGTATTGATGGACGCTTTCCACTATCGATATCACCCCATTTTTTTGCGCGCACGGGAAATCTACGCATCGGGTCAACTAGGGAAAATATCGTCAGTACACGCGGCGTTTCACGCACCCATCGATGACGAGAATGACATTCGTATGAACTACGCCACTGGTGGTGGCGTGACGATGGATATTGGTTGCTACCCCCTATCCTGGGTACGCCATATTATCGATGCAGAACCCCTGACCATAGCTGCTGAGGCCATTACCGGGCCTGCGAATGTCGACGTGTACCTGACGACTCAAATGCAATTTCCTGGCGACATCAGCGTCACCACCTCTGGCGATATGCGCCCCAGCGCCGAGTTCAGCGCTATCATCGAGGTCACAGGGGACCAAGGCAGTATGCGGGTCAATAACCCCATCGTGCCCCATCTGGGCAATAATATTGAACTCACCCTCGGCGGCGAGACCGAAAAGGAGCGCTTTACCAAGCGACCCACCTATAGCTTTCAGCTGAATGCCTTCCTCGATGCTGTCAACGCACCTATCGACGCCCCTATGCACCTGCCGACTGGGCCCGCAGACGCTGTCCAGCAGATGAGCGTCATTGATCGTGTTTACCAGGCAGCGGGCCTGCCTATCCGGGGCTTAAAGCATGTCAGCAGCTAACTGTTTTGACGACAATCGTCATCAGGCAGGTTTGCGACCATCAGGGAATAACGTAAACTGCGCCCCTTCACCAACCCAATAGCCAACCGTCATGACCATATCATCAGACAGCGCCACCATCGTTGTGTGCGCCCTTTATCACTTTGCCCCGTTCAGTGACCACGCAGACTGGCAAGCGCCCTTGCTGCAGTTGATGAGTGAACACGGCTTGCGCGGTACCCTGTTACTTGCCGACGAGGGCATTAATGGCACGATAGCCGGACACCGGGCCGGTATCGATGCCTTGCTGATGCTGTTGCGCGGCGATGAACGTTTTGTCTCGCTCAAAAGTAAGCTGTCTTTTGACAAGCAAATGCCCTTTCATCGCGCCAAGGTCAAACTCAAGCGTGAGATCGTGACGATGGGCGTCGAGGACATTGACCCACTCAATATTGTAGGCACCTATGTCAAACCCCAAGACTGGAACGCCTTGATCAGTGACCCCGACGTGACCGTCATCGATACTCGCAACGAATATGAAATTCATATCGGCAGCTTCCAGAATGCTATCAATCCGCATACCACCAGCTTTCGTGAGTTCCCAGCCTACGCCGAGGCGCACCTAGACACCCAGACTCACAAGAAGGTCGCCATGTTTTGCACCGGTGGCATCCGCTGCGAGAAATCCACGGCCTACCTCAAATCACAGGGCTTTGATGAGGTCTATCACCTTGAAGGAGGGATACTCAATTACCTTGAGACGATCCCGGCCGAGCAATCATTATGGGAGGGCGAATGCTTTGTCTTCGATAACAGGGTGACGGTGAATCATCAATTGCAGAAGGGTCACTATGACCAATGCCACGCCTGCCGCATGCCCATTGATGACCTAGATAAGCTCAGCGATGCCTATATCGAGGGTATCAGCTGCCCGCACTGCATCGATCAGTATTCGGCGGCCCAACGCCAGCGCTTTACCGAGCGCCAGCACCAGATGCGCCTAGCTCGCGGTCGCGGTGAAGCACACATTGGTGAAGATGCGGTTATCGCCCAGGCCCAGCACAAAGCCGCCAAGACAAAACTACGCGATACGCAGCGCGCACCTACCTCACCGTCACCTCAGCAAAAAAAAGTTGACGTTCAAGCACTGAAAAAGCCAGATCACTCTGGCTAGATCAATCTCGCCAAATCACGCTCTCCAGAGTCCACTAGCAACATTGCTCACTGCTGTGCCAGCAACTTAACGAGCAGGCGAAAGACCTCAACATTCGTACCCATGCCCATATGGGTACCGCGAATCTCGAAGTGCTCAACATCCGGGCTCACGTCATCAATACAGGCACGCCACGCCACGATACCATCAAGTCGGCTATAGATACTTTTGATGGGTACCGTGATCTCGGATTTTTGCCGTTCTCGCAAGGCACCGTTCATCGCCTCCGGAGTCATGCCGGTTTCACTCCGCACCCAGGAGCCTATGCTCGACGCTGAGGTACCGCCTTTCACGGGCGAACCAATGGTGATGACTTGGTTAATGCTCTCGGGATTATCCCGGGCGCACTCTCGGGCTAGGATGCCACCGCGACTCCAACCCACCAACGTCACGGGTTGCTGGTATTGGGCATTCAGGGCGACGATTCGCTCGTGTACTTGGGGCAAGAAATCCAGCATACGCCGACGATTAACCCCGAGCTGCCAAGGATGTGCGGCATAGCCAATACTATTCAAAAACTGTCGCAATATGAAAGTCGATGCATCATCAGTCATAAAACCTGGCAGCACTAAAATCGGCTCTCCCGCGCCACGCTTAGCCTGCAATCGCAACAAAGGCAATTGCAGAAGTAACTGACCAGCCTCAACACCAGCGCGGCCCTCAAGCATTTGAAGGAAAAGTCCTGGCGGTATAATAGTATCTGTCATGATCAATCTCACTCATGTGAAAGGGAAATCACCGGACCGAATACCTCGACCGCGCTAGCGCCGAGCATTGCATAACGCCAGCAACCTTGCAAAGATGCCCACATGGACAAGTACCAAATCAGAGACAAGTTTGCCGCCTATGTGAGCGGCCCGGATGCCGACATTCAGCTCGATGTCGCCGCTTTGCTGATCGCGGCCGAGAGTGAACCCAATCTGGATATCGACCGGTACCTGCTTTATCTGGATGAGACCGCCAGCCGTTTCGAGCACCAAGCCGGTCATGCCACCCACCTGGGAGTCTCGGTCACCAGCCTGAATGATTTCATCTATCTCTCAGAGGGATTCGGCGGCAACATCAAAGACTATTACGAGCCCCGCAACAGCTTTTTGAACCATGTCATCAATACCCACCAAGGCATTCCGATCACCCTCGCATTAATACACCTGTGCCTGGGTTCGCGCCTACAGATAC
>JBLHRT010000150.1:0-6983 GCA_047626255.1 Candidatus Azotimanducaceae bacterium | reverse complement strand
GGCTTGGGTGCCTGCGCTGGAAGAGGCGTGTATCACCGCGCTGGCAGTGATCGCGAGATCTTCGAGCTGTTGATTCAACTCCTGAGCACAGTCGACATAGCCGAGCGAACCGGTCGCGTTGGAGCCGCCTGTGGGTATTACATACAGCTTGCGAGTCTCTCGCGCTTTGAGGGCGGCGTAGGTCTCGCGCACGTTGTCGGGCGTGGTGGTATGCACCCGGGCGCCCATGAGGTGATCGAGGAAAAAATTGCCCGATGTCTGGTAGACGTCGGTGGTGATAGGCACGCTGGCTGACAAAATTGGCTCGCAGGCAAGGCCCAATTGAGCGCAGGCAGCCACTGTCTGGCGCACATGGTTAGACTGCCAGGCGCCGAAAGTCACCACCAACTCGGCATCAGCTTGTACCGCTTCAGCCATCAAGAACTCCAGTTTGCGCGTTTTGTTACCCCCGAATGCCAGGCCCGTGCAATCGTCCCGCTTCATCCAAATAGTGGGTCCGCCAAGATGGGCAGACAAGCGGTGCAGGGGCTGTAGCGGCGTCGGCAGGTGTGCCAGATGGATGCGTGGGTAGGGCGATAAATCAATCATGAATATAGGCCAAGGTTAAAAGTAAGGCGTTGCTGAGTCGCTGACGAGTGATGCCCTAATAGACCACGTTATGCAGGCCGCGGCAAACATCACGGATGTCGCCGATGTGAGTGATGAGGTGAGTTGTGCACGCCAGGCTGCTTTGGGCTGCGCCAGCGTGCTTTGGGTCAGGGGTTTATCAGGCCCGTTTTTCGGTGTTACAGTAGGGCGCAATAATAATATGAGCGCATAACGCTCAAGGAGCATGACCAATGGCGATTGATTTCGATGTCGAGCCAGAATTTCAGATACAGATTGACTGGGTTAAAAACTTTGTCGAGCAAGAAGTCGAGCCCCTCGACTACTTCATGCGTACCGGTGAAGACAAAAATGGCGATGCGTTAGACGAAGACAGCTTGAAAGCCGTGCGTGCCTACATCAAGGGTCTTCAGCAACAGGTTAAAGATCAGGGTCTGTGGGGCTTTCATCTGGGTGAAGACCTAGGCGGGCCTGGTCTGGGTCAAGTCAAACTCTGTTTGCTGAATGAGATTCTGGGTCGCACTCGCATGGGCCCCACGGTATTTGGTTGCCAGGCACCAGACACCGGTAATATGGAATTGATCGCACACAACGGCACCCAGGCGCAGAAGAAGAAGTATCTTGAGCCCTTGTTAGCCGGTGAAAAACGCTCAGCGTTCTCCATGACCGAGCCCCATGCGGGTGAACCCGGTGAGTTCAAATGTACCGCCGTGCGTGATGGTGATGAATGGGTGCTGAGTGGCGAAAAATGGTACACATCAAACGGTGCTGGGGCTGATTTTCTGATTGTGATGGCCATCACAGGTCCTGACAAACCCTTACTAGAGCGCGCCTCAATGTTTTTGGTTGACCGGGATATGCCAGGCGTCGAGATCATTCGCGATGTGCACGGCTTCGGTACACCCATAGAGATGAAATACGATGACAGCAAGCGACGCCTTGGTGGTCATGCTTATATCAAGTACGACAATGTGCGCCTGCCCGCTGAGGCCCTGTTGGGTGACGAAGGTGGTGGCTTTGTCGGTTCGCAAACACGCTTGAGCGGCGGACGAGTGCATCATGCCATGCGCGCCGTGGGTGTGTGTCAGTATGCGTTGGACATGGCCTGCGAGCGTGCCCTTAGCCGGCGCACCAAGGGCGAACGGTTAGCAGACAAGCAGATGGTGCAAGCCGATCTCGCCGAGTCGTTTATCCAGCTCAAGCAGTTTCGCTTACACGTGCTTTACACCGCCTGGTTGATCGACAAGACCGGTAAGTACACCCGAGAGATTCGCCAAGAAATTGCCGCGATAAAGATCTCTGCGGCGAAGGTGAATCACGATATCGTCTATCGTGCGATTCACTTACATGGTGCGCTGGGCATGTCGAACGAGACGCCATTGGGTGATATGTGGATGTCGGCACCTTACATGGGCATCATGGACGGCAGCTCCGAGTCGCACGCCTCGAACCTCGCCAAGCTGATGTTGCGCGACTATGAACCCAGTGATGATCTGTTCCCGACCTATCATATTCCCAAGCTGATTCAAAAAGCACAGCATAAGTTTGAAAAAGTCATCAGTGACTATCTACAGCAGTAAAATACGCGTGGTAGAAACGCGGCCCTATAAGGTGCCGTCGGGTGTGTTATTGCCCGACGGCATGGGTGCCAAGAACGTGGGCTTGCTCGGCTTGAATGTCCTGAGGAAGAACAAACCAGCGCAGTGCTTCTGCTTGGTCGCTGAGCGTTAACACGGAGGTGCCGGTTTCCGGGCAGGCGTCGCGCAGGGTTTTGCGCGCCACGTCCAGATAATCCGAGAGATCATCGGTGTAATCCTTGCCGCTGTGAGTCTGGGGTTGCCGAGGCTGGCTGCAGTAGTCTGTAAAACTCAGATCGCGCAGGTTGTGACTGAGTTGTTGCTTGCGCTGTTCATAACGCCAGGTGCCGGCTGCCGTGTCAACGTGGTAGAACGGTAGCATTCGCCAACCCTGTTCAGCCACCAGAGTTATTGCCGCAACTAAATAATCAAACTCCGCGTCAGCAATAAAATAGTTGAAGTTCAGGCGCACCCAACCCGGTCGTAAGACCGTAGTACCGTGAGCAATTTCTGTCTCAATGGCGCGGCTGTAGGTCATATCCATATCGAGTAACGCATGGCCATAAGGGCCCGCACAAGAACAGCCGCCACGTACCTGAATGCCGAACAAGTCATTGAGTAAAGCCACGATGAATCCGTAGTGCAGTGCCTTGCCCGCATGATTGAAGCGCAGTGACATGATAGACAGGCGCGGCGCATCAGGGTTGCCAAGAATGTCGAGATTCGGACATTGCTTGAAGGCTTTGACGGCACGCTGAACCAAGATGGCCTCGCGTCGCTCGATCTCATCAGTACCGACTTCTTGCTGCAATTTGAACACCATGCCGGCTCGAATCGACTCAACAATGGCTGGCGTCCCGCCCTCTTCGCGTCGTTCATGATTTGCAACGTATCGGTGGTCTTCTGGCGTCACGTACACGACGGTGCCACCACCGACCACCGCCGGTATGCTGTTGTTCATGATGCTTTGCTTCGCTATCAATATCCCCGGGGTGCCGGGACCGCCAATAAACTTATGGGGTGAGACGAATACGGCATCAATAGGTGTCGACCCGTTCATGTCGATGCCCACATAAGGCGCTGCCGCCGCATAGTCCCAAAATGCCAAGGCGCCATGGCCCTTCAGCACGTTGGTAATAGCAGGTACATCACTCTTGATACCGGTGACGTTCGAGGCGGCAGAGAAGCTACCAATCTTCAGCGGCCTGTTGGCGTACTCGAGCAACTTTTGCGCCAGCGTATCCTGGCAGATCTGCCCATCGGTCGTCAGAGGGATGGCGACAACATCAGCGATACATTCGCGCCAAGGTAACTCGTTAGAGTGATGCTCGTAGGGACCAACAAACACCACGGGTCTTTGACTCGCAGGAATAGCCGCTTCAAGATCGTACTTATTCGACAGATCTCGTGGCAGCCGCAGGCCCAGGATATCTATGAGTTTATTAATCGCCGAGGTGGCGCCTGGCCCGCTGAAGATGATCTGGTCTTCGCTGCTGCCATTAACCGCCCGGCGGATCTCTTCCCTGGCTTGCTCACGAAAGGCCATGGTCTGCGCACCGGTAAAAGACGTTTCGGTATGCGTGTTGGCGTAAAAGGGCAGCACCTGGTCACGAATATAGTCTTCGATAAAGGTCAGGGCGCGTCCTGACGCCGTGTAATCCGCGTAGATCAGCGGCTTTTCGCCAAACGACGTAGTGATCGGAACGCCAGCGCCAATGACGGATGCGCGGATAGTGTCGATCAAAATGCTCATGGCCTAGTCTCGTAAATAATAGTAGACACACGATACGGCAATAATATGGTCAATAAATCTCAAATAAATGCAGTATTGAACCCTGAATTAAAACTAATTACCAAAGACAGGGCCAATACCGTAAAAATCCACCGCGTCTTACGACCATGTGTCAAAACGCATAATGTCACTCACGGGCTTGCGACTCACGGGACCGAACTTGCCCAGCGGATAGCCCACAGGAATGAGGCAATAGGCAGCCATGGATTCCGGCAGGTTTAGCACCTTGGCAACCGCCTCACGGTCGGTAAGGGCCAGGGTTGTTGGCGCGGCGCCAAGACCCATTGCACGGGCAGCCAACAACAGGTTCTGGATGCCGGGCCAGATAGAGCCGCCGCCTCTAGCCATTGTCACATCATCAACCTTCGCACCAAAGTCCATGCAGGCGATGACCAAAGCTGGAATCTCGTGCATGTGGTCCTTTTGCCAGATGACCGACTTCATCATGCGTAGGCGCTTCTCCTGATCCTGATGAGGCAGTGAGCCAGGATTGTCGATCATAGGGCCAATGTAGGCGTCGACCCCTAGGCTGTTGAGATCTGCCAGTTGTTGTTTGACGGCCGGGTCGCGCACGACAAGCCAGCGGCCGCTTTGCATATTGGAGCCAGATGGCGCCTGGTTAGCGGCATCGATAAGCTTAACCAGCATGTCTTCGGGTACGGGTTTGGTGTCGAGCTTGCGCATGGCTCGGCAGTGATACATGGCGTCAAATAATTCCATCTCTTGCATTAGTTTTCCTTTTTGTTGGTCTTCTATGGATACCGTCATTTACTACAACGCATCGTAAATCGGTGAGCCCTATATTGCACCTGCCATTGTTTGACTCGTTCAGGTTGCCCTAAACGTCGACAGGGCTTTTCATGCCGCGCTCGTGTAAACCCACAACATGGGTATAAATTTGCGTGGTGCTGATGTCGTTGTGGCCCAGTATCTCTTGAATGTTGCGCAGGTCGTTGCCCTGTTCCAGCAGGCGCGTGGCAAAACTGTGGCGAAACGTGTGGCAACCTGACTTTTTGAAAATGTTGGCATTGCGGATGGCAGCGCGAACGGCGCGCTGGACAACCTGCTCACTGATATGATGCCGACGAGTGACGCCAGATCTTGGGTCCACCGAATATTGCTGGGCTGGGAAAAGATATTGCCAGCCAGTTTCTTTGGCTGCACGCGGATATTTGCGCGCCAGCGCGTAAGGTAAATACACAGAACCAAAACCATCCGTGAGATCCTTCTCGTGCTGCGCTATGACAAAATTCACCTGTTGGCGCAGGCGAGGCACGAGTGAAGTCGGCAGCAAGGTGCGACGCGTTTTCTCGCCCTTTGCCTCGCGGATCATAATGTAGCCGCTCACCAGCTCTATATCCTGGATACGCAGTCGGCAGGCCTCAGATACGCGTAACCCACTGCCATACATCAGCGATGCGGCTATCCAGGTGGAGCCTTGCAGTTGCCGCAACACGCGGGTGGCCTCATCGTGACTAAACACTGTAGGAATCTGCCGTGGCTTGGTTGCATAGGTAAACTGCAATTTGCCAAGTTCACGCTGCAGAAACCTTTGGTAAAGAAAAACAAGCGCGTTGAGTGCAACCTTCTGGGTGTTAGGTGAGACATTTCTTACCGTGCTGAGATATTGCAGGTAAGCCTCTATCTCGGCTTCGCCCATTTCCTCAGGGTGCCGTCGGCCACTGAAGCGAATGTAGCCGAGTACCCAGTGGCAATAGGTTTTTTCTGTTTGATAAGCCAGATGACGACTGCGGATAAAGAGCCGCAGTCGATCCATAAAGCGGGTTGATTTGATATCGATTGGTGCCCTCACATCATCCATGATGTGCCTCTTCCGCGGTCAAATAAGACTGTATATATGTACAGCTTATAACTGATCTGGAAAATTAACAACAGTAAATCACGTCGCCGCGAGGGTTATTTCTTAGTGTGATTCTGGGGACGGCGCTATCACGGGTTTTCCTGCAAAATGAACGAGGTTGTATACACGTCAAGGTGACGCTTTTTCCGCGCTGGCTATTTATTGCACAGCTTGTAAATGATTGAGTGACAAGGAATTTAGGGATAACGTGCTAGGGTTGATAAATACACATTGCGTCACAGTGATTGGGTTAGGGTGACGTTGATACAAAGGTTAGGCGGTCCGGCTGGCAATCGAGCCAGTTGCAGGCGTGTATCTATAAGGATACACTCTGCGGATGTACCAAATTCATCAGACTGATATTTTTGCTAAATGGTTTTCAAAACTGAAAGACCGCAAAGCTATTGCAAAGGTACTGATTCGGATCGAGTCTCTGCGACAAGGAAATACTGGTGATTCGAAATCAATAGGCTCAGGCCTGCATGAACTTAGGATACATTTTGGGCCAGGTTATCGAATCTATTACACTCGAAAGGCCGGTCTGGTGATTCTCCTGCTGTGCGGAGGAGATAAATCGAGCCAAAGCAAGGATATAGCTCATGCTCGGAAAATTATGATGGAGGTTAGAGCGGAGTAATTGTCATGGTTAAAGTTACAGAATTTGATCCAAGTGTTTACCTCGATAATGAGGAAACTATCGCTGAATACCTTACGGCCGCGCTTGCAGAAGACGACCCCGGTGTATTCCTGGCAGCAATAGGTCATGTCGCCAAAGCCAGAGGTATGGCTGCCATTGCGCAGGAGTCTGGCTTAGGCCGAGAGAGTCTCTATAAAGCTTTCGCACCCGGGGCGAAACCGAGATATGAAACAGTGCAGAAGGTTCTTCGCTCGCTTGGAGTAAAGATCAATGTGTCAGCAGTCTAACAACCACATCAAATTCGCTCCCTGCGGTCGCCGGACGCTCGTACCTCGCGCCGTTTATGTGGGGCGTTAGACTGCAAAAAGAACACGAGGTTGATAGTTGAATAAGGAATCTGAAAAAGGGCATTCGGAAGAGTATTTTTCTGAATATAGAGATCATTGGTGGAATGACGACTTCTTGGAATTGATGGCGACTAGGTGGGGACTAGGTGAATATTCGTCCTTG
>JBLHRT010000149.1:0-7067 GCA_047626255.1 Candidatus Azotimanducaceae bacterium | reverse complement strand
TAGTAGCGGATCGTTTTGGGCGGCAATCCCGCGCGTTTAGACACCTCACCAATATTCATCTGAAAACTCCTATTCAGTAGCGGTTAGCCCCATGCGAGCACGTCGGCTTCAGCGTAGACTCGCATTGGCTTGAGACTCGGCCAATGCCGGGGTAATCCAGGTTAAGCGCAGCGCATTGAACAGCACAAACACGCTGGACAGCGCCATGGCCCCGGCAGCAAGCGCCGGTGACAGCATCAACCCAAACACGGGGTAGAACACGCCAGCCGCCACAGGGATAAGCAACGCGTTGTAGCCAAACGCCCAAAACAGATTCTGCCGAATATTGCGCATCGTTAACTGGCTGACGTGCAGCGCGTTGACCACGCCTTTCAGGTCGCCAGACATGAGCACGACATCTGCCGCCTCAATAGCGACATCAGTCCCTGTACCGATCGCGATGCCGACATCTGCGCTTGCGAGAGCGGGAGCATCATTGATACCGTCACCAACAAACGCCACCTTACGCGCGCCAGCCTGAAGCGTCTCAATGGCCGCCACTTTGCCCTCTGGCAGCACTTCGGCGACCACCGTATCGATGCCCAAGGTGGCGGCGATGGCGTTCGCCGTACTTTGATGGTCACCCGTGATCATGGCGACGGTAAGACCCAGATCATGCAAGGCTGTTATCGCCTCAGCGGTACTGGGTTTGATCGGATCTGACACAGCAATGATCGCCGCAAGGTCTCCTTCGACAGCCGCATAGAGGGGCGTCTTACCCTCGCGTCCCAGAGCGTCGCCAACACCCCGTACTTCATCAAGTGAAATACCTTCGCGAATCATTAATCGGTCCGCACCCACAAGAATAGAACGGCCTTCAATAACCGCGCTGACACCATAGCCCGTGATGGCATCAAATTGCTCGACCACCGCAAGGGACAAACCAGCCAACGCTGCACGCCGCACAATAGCCGCCGCAATAGGGTGTTCGGACATCGCCTCAACAGACGCCACCAGGCGCAACACATCCGCCTCTTCAAACCCCTTCGTAAATGTTAGGTCGGTCAACTCAGGACGCCCCTGGGTCAGGGTTCCAGTCTTGTCTAACGCAATCGTCTTGACATCGTTTAAGCCTTGCAGCGCATCACCACGCCGAAACAGCACACCAAGCTCCGCTGCGCGACCAGTGCCCACCATGATAGAGGTGGGCGTCGCCAATCCCATCGCGCAAGGGCAGGCGATGATCAATACGGCAACACTCGCCACTAACGCAAAGCTAAGCGCGGGGTCAGGACCCACCAGCAACCACGTCACAAAAGTCACCAAGGCGATGCCCATCACCGCCGGCACGAACCAGAGCGTAATACGGTTGACCACGTCTTGTATCGGCAATTTTGCGCCCTGGGCGTCTTCAACCATGCGGATAATTTGCGCCAGCATCGTATCGCCACCCACCTTGGTCGCCCGCAACGTCAGTGCCCCAGTGCCATTGACAGTACCGCCCACAACATCAACGTCAGCAGACTTCGCCACGGGAACTGGCTCACCCGTAATCATACTTTCATCGACGTATGACATGCCTTTGACGACAACCCCATCGACAGCGATTTTCTCGCCTGGACGCACATGGATAAGATCACCAACAACAATATCGTCCACTGCAATGTCGGTTACATGCCCATCACGCTCCACCTGGGCAGTCTTAGCTCTGAGACCAACGAGTTTGCGGATAGCTTGGCCCGTACGCCCCTTCGCGCGGGCTTCAAGAAAACGCCCCAATAGAATCAGCGTCACGATCATCGCGGCGGCTTCAAAGTAGACCACGCGCGTACCGGCAGGCAACAGTAGCGGCGCAAACAGCGCCACAGAGGAAAAACCCCAGGCGGCAGATGACCCAAGCGCCACCAGTGAATTCATGTCAGGGGCGGCGTTGAAGAGCGCGGGAAAACCTCTCACATAGAACTGACGACCGGGCCACGCAAGCACAACCGTTGTTAGCACAAACTGGATAGCCCAACTGACCTCCATGCCCAGCGTGTTCATGGTCCAGTCACCAATAGCGGGAACCATATGGCTGCCCATTTCAAGCACGAAGACAGGGACGGTGAGGACTGCGGAAAACACTGTCATGCGTTGCAGGTGCGTCGCCTCTTGTGCTTTTCGGTCTGCCGCCGCATCGGCAACACCCTGATCGGCGATCAGGGTCGCTGGATATCCTGCCGCGCTAGCCACCTGAGCAATGTCGGAAGGCGACACCGATGTACCGATCACCTGCACACTCGCCTCCTCCTTCGCTAAGTTCACGACCACAGAAACAACGCCCGCAACCGCTGCCAAGGCACCCTCGACACGCCCAACACAGGAGGCACAGGACATGTTTTCGACGCTGAAGCGATGTGTTTGCAGCTCAGCAGGATAGCCCGCGGCAGCAAGTGCTACGCTGACATCAGCGGCTTCAAAGACATCATCAACACGGATAGTGGCCGTTTCTGCAGCAAGGTTAACCTGCGCTTGTTGTAACCCGGGCACAGCGAGCAAGGCTTTTTCCACACGCCCCACGCACGAGGCACAGCTCATCTCCCGCACGCCAAAAGTAAATGATTTATTGCTTTGCATGACGAGACCTCCACGTTTGATTAGCCCTACTATAAACCTTCCAGTAGCGGGAAGGTCAAGTGTGTCGTGAATATATCTAAACCTGTGCTGTTACGGCACCCGTATTCGACAAAAAAAACCAGCGCGATAAAACGAGTACGCGCCGACGGCCTCCCATGGCGCGACTTTCCGTGGGCGAAATCCATTCACTATTTTGCGCGGGGTGTTGGCACAGCTAAAATCGGCAATGTCCCCCAAGCTATACCAGTTTGTCATGAAGCGCTCACCAAACCGGCTCAACGCGCTGTTAGACGCAGCCGTGTCAGCTGAAAAAACCGGCAAAGATAAATTGGCTAAAAACGGGGACACTGCGGCATTAACGGTGAGACGCGATAGATCTCATGGTGACATGCGGGATCTATCTCTCATCAAGCGTTTTGCGAATGGCCATCGCTAGCTCTGCTTGACTGTATGGCTTTCTCAATAAGTTGCGTGTTAGCTGCTCGAACATGGGGCTATCTGCACTGGTGTCATCCTCATTTCGCTTGGTGAAGCCACTGGTCAGAAGGATTTTGAGCGCTGTATTGGTCTTCTTTGCAGCGATGCTTAGTCGGTAGCCGTCTAACTCGCCTGGCATAATGACATCGCTGAACAAGAGATCGATATTTGGGTTGTCTTTCATCAGTGCCAATGCACTTTTACCATCACATGCTGTCAGGACCTTGTAACCGAGCCTCTCGAGGTTGGTCGCGGCCAGTTTCGTCAACTCTTCTTCGTCATCGACCACCAGTAACTTTTCATCACCCCGAGGCGGCTTCACGTTATCAATCGTCGTTGCCTCCGCTTGTTCGGCGTTGTATTCACGGGGTAAGAATATATTGATAGATGTGCCAGCATCAGGCTCAGAATAGATGGTGATAAATCCACCTGATCGCTTCACAAAGCCATACACCATACTGAGCCCCAATCCAGTACCCTTGCCATCAATCTTTGTCGTAAAAAAAGGCTCCAGCGCTTTATCTCTGACTTCAGGCATCATACCAATCCCTGTGTCGCTCAGCGACAGCATCGCATAGTCGCCAATTCTCGCCTCTGGTTGCCCTTTGACAAAATCTCCATCGAGCAACTTATTCGCTGTTTCGATAGTAAGCCGGCCGCCATAAGGCATGGCATCGCGTGCATTAAGCGCCAGATTTAAAATTGCACCTTCCAAGTCGCCAGCATTAACCTTGACGGACCACAGCTTCGGGTCTAGCTGGGTTTCAATTTCAACGGATACCATCAACGACTTGGCCAACATATCATCCATGTTCTCGATCAACTGGTTCACCGAAGTCGGGGACGTTTCATTGGTGTTCACACGCGAAAATCCAAGCAGCTTATCGACGAGCGCTGTTCCGCGGGCAACCCCTTCGAGCGCTCGATTAACATCACTCAAGACTTCTTCGTCATCGGAAACTGCTTGTTTTACAAACTCCAAGTTGCCCATAATGATGGCGAGAATATTGTTGAAGTCGTGAGCAATACCGCCCGTTAATTGACCCACTGCCTCCATTCTTTGGGAGCGACGGAGCAGCTCATTGATGGCATGGTGCTCGGTGGTGTCAAGCGCTGTACCCCGGAGACCAACGATACTGCCCCTCACATCGCGTACCACCTCTCCCTTTGCTAACATCCAGCCGCGCGTCCCATCTGGCCTAACCATTTCCAGCTCTATCTCATAATGAATACCTGACTCGATTGCACGCGCTATCGATGCATTCAATCGCGTCCAACTCTCGGCTGTAAACAACGCGGAAAGCTCCATGTAATCCGGCGCTGGAACACCCGGATCCATACCCTGCATGTAGTATAATTCTGCGGTCCAGGTGACGCGATTGCTTGCCAAGTCCAAATGCCAACTACCCACACGAGCAATGCGTTGGACGTCTTGCATCGCGACGATGCTCTGCTCACGATCACGCTCTGCATTATTACGTCGGCGCAATGACCGCCACAGCGCCACGATGAAGAGTAACTGGATTATAAAAACCATGCCGCCCAGAAAAAATTGCAGCCGGTACTGTTGTAACAAGCTAGGCTTGACATTGATGACTTCACTCCCCTCGGGCAAAAGGTCACTCTCGATCCCGAAGCGTTCAAGTTGTACGGCATTGAAGTGATAACTAGTCGAGATTGTCCTATTGCTGGTTGACACGTCATCAAATAATAAGGCGAGTGTCAGTTCTGCCGCCTTTCTGCCGTACAGCCCTGCGGAAGTCATGCTGCCACCAACAACGCCTCTATCGAGATAGCCTTCGAAAAACCCAAATAACGGCCTATCTGCCTGGTCACTAACAAGCTGTACGACGTCATCCGTTCGAAACAGGCGTCCGGTTTTATCCTTGCTATAAAGACCAAATACAGCGGCGGTATGCTTTGGCGCGAGATTCAACTCGGCGCTCATTTCGCTCGGTGTTAAACCAACCAGATAGTGGATAGTTTGCGGTAAACCAGCCTCTTGAATAACGCTCTGAATGCGATTTAGGTAGGATGTGTCAGCGGCTCCAGCGCCCGACAAAATATAAATATGCTCCAATTCAGGCAGTAATTTGGGTAAGAGCTCAAGCGTATCTCTGGCCGCCACTTCAATGGCGCTAGGCACAATAGCATCTATCTCAGATCCCAAGTCGCTCTTGATCATCCCGCTGCCTGGGGCTAAATAGACGATCGGAATACCGGGGAAAAACGTATCTCTCCATTCGTTCAAAAAACTAGAGGCCTGCAGCCTCACCGCTATGATTGCATCTGCGTCATTGGACCGAGCCTGCTCTAACGCCGAATACAAGTCATAACTGGCAGTGTCTTCGACATCGAGGCGCACATACTCTGTATGAAAAATTACCCGTTTATCCTCAAGAAAAACTTGGGCAATTTCCTCGGTGAGTTCCTGTTCCCAGCGACCGATGTTTTCGTATCCAAAAACAACCCGTATACTTTTGGATGGTGGGGGGACAGCGGCGCTCGACGTGACGGCCAGTAGCAGTAAAAACAGTATGGAAAGGGGTTGACGCATATCAGCAAGTATACAAGAAAACACCTTTTGAGTCTCACACTGGATCTATCGGATCTCTAGCATCGCTTAACAGCAAAGCAGGACTGCTCTTACCTATATATTCGGGGGACACTTCACCAAACCGTTACAGCACCTTGATAAGGCTTGCATTTAACTGGTCTCACTATGCGGGTTCAAGTAATGTGACGATGTTGAATCACCTGCTATCGCGCACAGTCATTACAAGTATTAAGCCGCACCCCTTTGCGTGATACTCGCGGCGACAAGCAATGTTTACTGAAACATATTGACCGACCAAAGGAACGTCAGATGAATGAGATCCGACAAAGGGCGACAGAGCATTTCCCCAGCGTATTACTGACGCTACTCAGCATGGTGCAAGCGTTGGCGGTGGAGTTGTTATGGTCGCATGTACGTGAAACACCTTATCTTCTTCAACTCAACTGGACTTCATTCATCGCCTGGGTGCAAATTAGTGCGACATTTACCGGCATCGTATTGATATGGATAGTCTACTCCAGCAGCGCTATGCGTTTCCGCTGGGTACCCGCCATCAGTGATTCCGTGCTGCCGTTTATGATTGGCATTATGGAATTCATGCTCATCGAAGCTCTGGGGCCAGAGCACCTCAGCCTATGGTTCATTTTACTTGCTACCGTCTTCGCACTCATGCATTGGGCCACTCATCAAACCATGAAACGTGCCAGAAAAGACCCCGCCAATGCAGGCTTCTTTCGACCACGAAAACCAGCGGCTCTACGCGACTTCCTGAGAGAAACGATATCGATGGCAGGTCTGGTGCTAGCAGGCGCAATCGTACTGATCAGTGGTAGTAACGGCGTTGTGGCTGTGCTGTTACTGTTTGGCGCCAATGCTTTGCTAGGCTGGCAGTTCTACCAGACGTCTATATTTTGGGAACTTTCCATTGCTGAAAGCCCGGAGATCTGACTCTTCTCAGCATAGCGTCCCGCCTGAACATCATGCTATAGCTGTTCTGGCGCATGGCTAATGAACGCCTTCCAGACATCATCCATTTTCGGTAGCCAAGCCATCAGCACGGGAGTTTTCGCTTCATCGGCCGTCAGACCTCTACTGGATTGCAGATAGCGAAAAAGAAATGCTGAAACGCGTGCGTTGACGACGCAGTGCACCCAAACTTTGTTGTCTTTAAGCGTATCCATGTAACCCGAGAATCTCGCAAAATGCTCCTCGGTTGGCGCGTCGAATGGCACGGGAATGTGAATGTAAGTCATGCCTAGCGAGGTGATGATGCTGCCTTCATTTGCCATGGCATTGTCATTGTCAGGCATGGCCAAATTGATAATAACGTCGCACCCTTCGGCGGCAATTTCGGCAAACTGCGCTTCAGTAGGTTGACCCGAGGACGCTATGCTATCCGTTACTTGAAAGTGATTGAGTATTGCCATCTTTGAGGCTC
>JBLHRT010000148.1:0-7089 GCA_047626255.1 Candidatus Azotimanducaceae bacterium | reverse complement strand
AGCTGGATCGTCGTTATCTGGGCTAGTCATCGCTGGTCCGACTGCTGTGTGCAAACGTACTGATATGGCGATCAAGAGGCTTGTAGTTGTGTGCTCACGGCTATTGGTGAATAATCATTTTTTTTTCAGCGAATGAGAGTCAAAATATGTCAGATCAGATCGAATCCATAGCGATATTGGGCGGCACCGGCGACTTAGGTGGTGGGCTGGCTAGGCAGTGGTCGCGGGCCGGATACAAAATTCTTATCGGCTCCAGGACGCTAGAGAAAGGTGAGGCTGCTGCGGCGGACTTGCTGAAAGAATTTCCCGATCTGAATGTATCCGGTCATGAGAACCTTGACGCGGCGACGCTCGCCGATTTGGTTGTGTTAACAGTGCCATTCTCGCACCAGATCAGCACGTTAGAGACGGTTAAGCCGGCGCTGGTTGGTAAGGTTCTGATCGATGTGACCGTACCCTTGATGCCGCCGAAAGTGGGTACAGTGCAGTTGCCAGAAGGTGGTTCAGCTGTTGTGCGAGCGCAGGCCTTCCTCGGCGACAGCGTCGATGTTGTGTCGGCGTTTCAAAATGTGGGTGCCATGCACTTACAGGGCGATCATGGTGTTTCCTGCGATGTGCTGGTGACGGGCAACAAACGCGCTGGCCGAGACACAGTTATCAAACTCGTTGAGGCCCTGGGCTTGCGAGGCTGGCATGCGGGCCCGCTGGCAAACTCTGCAGCCGCTGAGGCGATGACATCTGTGCTCATCTCTATCAACCGACATCACAAGATCAATGGCGCGGGACTGGTCATTACCGGCGAGTCGGCGGCCGAGTAGCCTATGAATCTGAGTTTTATCGGTGTCGAGGCTATACCTTTGGTCAATCCTGGCGATGATCTCGCCAGCTTGATCTGCGACGCCGTGGTCGGCATGGGCGAGTCGCTGCAAGCCGACGATGTATTGGTGATCGCTCAGAAAGTCGTGTCTAAGGCCGAGGATCGCTATCTTGATCTGCGTACGGTCACACCTTCTGCTGAGGCTCAGGCTTTGGCGCTGGAGGTGGATAAAGATCCGCGCAAGGTGCAAGCCATCTTGGATGAGTCTGTTGACGTCGTGCGCAAGCGTCAGGGTGTGTTGATTGTGGAGCATCGCCTAGGTTTCGTGCAGGCTAATGCCGGTATCGACCAATCAAATATTGCCCACGATGATGATCCTGATGACAGTTTGTGTCTGCTCTTACCGCTGGACTCTGATGCCAGTGCGCGTCGGGTCCGTGACGCCATCAAGCAACGTTACGGCGTTGATGTCGGCGTCATCATCAACGACAGTCTCGGTCGTGCTTGGCGCAACGGCTCGTTAGGGCTGGCTATCGGTGTAGCGGGATTCACCGCCGTTGAAGACTATGTGGGGCAGACCGATATTTATGGTCGCGAATTGAAAGTCACGTTGGTTGCTGCTGCCGATGAGATGGCAGCGGGGGCTTCGTTAGTCATGGGTCAAACCCGTGAGAAAACGCCGGTGGTACTGGTGCGGGGTTACACGCCCCGTGAGTCGACCGATGAATCGTTACGTGGTGTGAGGCCGTTGCTACGAGCCAAAGCCATGGACATGTTCCGCTAGGCTGTGGGTACTTCTTCCACAACGCGATGCTTGGCGATCTCCGGAGGTGTGGGCGGCGCCAAGCTAGCGCTTGGGCTGGCGCAAGTGCTGGCCCCCGAGGCGTTGCTGATTGTTGCCAATACAGGGGATGACTTCGTGCATATGGGCTTACCCATCTGCCCCGATCTAGATACCGTCATGTATACCCTCGCGGGCTTGAATAACCAGGAACAGGGCTGGGGATTGGCGGGAGAGAGCTGGAATTTTCTGGAAGCGCTCAAGACCCTGCAAGGCGAGAGTTGGTTTGGGCTAGGTGATCGTGACTTGGCGACCCATCTAACGCGTGGCGAGATGCTGCGTCAGGGTGACAGCCTTTCGGCCGTTACCCAAGCCCTCTGCCAGCGCCTTGGCGTGGCACCCACCCTGGTGCCTATGAGCGATGCGCCCGTGGCGACGATAATACACACCGACCAGGGCGAGCCCCTGGCGTTTCAACATTATTTTGTTCGCGACCGTTGCGCCCCTGTGGTGACTGGTTTTGAGTTTCGTGGCATCGAACTGGCAAGCCCCAGTCCAGTTTTTCTGGCGGGTATGCAAGACCCGGGGTTAGAGGCGATTATCATTTGTCCTAGCAACCCGTTCGTGAGTGTGGATCCGGTGCTGGCAGTGCCTGGTGTGATGTCTGCTATGCAAGCCTCAAGCGCCCCCGTGATTGCCGTCTCACCTATTGTTGGTGGGCAGGCTATCAAGGGGCCGGCGGCGAAAATGATGGCCGAGCTGGGTATGCCCCAGTCCGCTTTGGCAGTGGCTCAGCATTATCAAGGTCGAATCGATGGCTTCGTCATTGACGAGGCTGACCGTGCGCTGCAGCCTGACATCGAGGCTCTGGGAATCCCGACTATCGTCACCCGAACAGTCATGGTAACGTTAGACGATAGGAAGGATCTGGCGGCTAGTGTTCTTGAGTTTGCGCAACAACTGAAGCTCCGCGATCCATAAAATCAAACCCCCACATGTAATCATTGACTCATCATGACTACCACTGTCGTAATCCCCATCAAGCAACTAAAGAATGCCAAGCAACGGCTGGGCAGCCTATTGTCGGCGGCTGAGCGCGGGGCATTATTCCAGGCTATGGTGGAAGACGTGCTAGAAGCCGTCACCACCTGCGATCGTATCGACGAGGTTTTGATTGTCACGGATGATCCGCAAGCGGCGCTGATTGGCCATCAATATTCCGCCCGTGTTGTTGCTGAACCTGAAGTCCCCGGACTGATTAACGCGGTCACCTATGCGGGCCAACTACTGCGCGAGGAGGGCGTTAACACGATGATGTTTCTGCCCGGTGACGTGCCGTTAGTGACAGTCGAGGAGCTTGAAGTTGTACTGGATGGTTTTGGTCAAGGGACAGTAGCTGCATTCGGTATTGTTCCTGCCGCTGATCTGGGTGGCTCTAACTGTGTGGTTTGCTCACCACCGGATTGCATGACGTTCGGTTTCGGTGAGGACAGTTTTCGACGCCATCTGCAGCTTGCCCGTAGCTGCGGTATTGAACCCATGGTCGCGAAGTTGCCGGGTATTGGCTTAGATGTTGATACCCCCGATGATTTGGTTGAGCTGGCCAAAGTGCTGAGCCGCCTGCAGCTAAAAACCCACACCCAACGTTTTCTCCAAAGCAGTGGTGTTCTTGCTAATTTGCCCACTGATGTTGCCAGCACAGGATGACTCATATGAGTGACTACCCGACATTGTTAGCCCTGGCCACGCAGTCCGGCGTGTCCGGTCGACTACTTACCGACGATGAAGTGCTGGCGCTAGCCACAACATCAGACACCCAAGGCCTGATGACCGTGGCCGCACAAATGCGGGACGTGGGTCATCAAAATACGATTTCCTATTCCCGTAAAGTTTTTATCCCCTTGACGCACTTGTGTCGTGATGTGTGCCACTACTGCACATTTGCGCAGGTGCCCAGAAAGTTGCAGGCACCGTATTTGACCCCTGAACAAGTGCTGAAGATCGCCCAAGATGGCGCGAAGGCGGGCTGTAAGGAAGCATTGTTTACCCTCGGCGATAAGCCAGAGTTGCGCTATAAAGCGGCCAGAGACGGTTTGAAGGCGTTAAAACAGGATTCTACCTTGTCGTATCTGCGTGATATGGCTGAGTTGGTGTTCAATGAAACGGGCCTGTTTCCTCATCTCAATCCCGGCTTGATGAACGCAGATGAGCTGGCAGAGTTGCGCAAGGTGTCGGTATCTATGGGTATTATGCTTGAAAGCGCCTCCGATAGGTTGTTAGAAAAAGGCATGCCGCATTATGGTTCGCCCGATAAGGAACCAGCCTTACGTTTGGAAACGATTCGACTAGCAGGCGAGGCAAAAGTGCCCTTCACCAGCGGCTTGTTGATTGGTATCGGTGAGACCCGGCGTGAGCGAATTGAGTCACTGCTAGCTTTACGTGATGCCAATGTTGAACACGGTCATATTCAAGAAATCATCATTCAGAATTTTCGCGCTAAACCGGAAACGTTAATGGCGAAAGCGCCAGAGCCCGATTTGAATGAATTGTTGTGGACGATCGCGATGGCCAGAATTATTTTTGGCGCGCAGATGAATATCCAAGCACCACCGAATTTGAGTCCTGGGGTTCTGTCGCAGATCGTCGGTGCCGGCATCAACGACTGGGGCGGTGTTTCGCCTGTGACACCAGATTTTGTGAATCCCGAGGCGCCCTGGCCACATCTGAATCACCTGGGTGATGAAACCGCCAGTGCCGGCAAGCTTCTCATTGAACGACTGGCGATTTATCCACGCTATGCGAATAAGTTGACTCACTGGGTCGACCCGCTAGTGCAGCCGCAGTTGCGGCGAGCCATGGACGGCGAGGGTTTTGCCCGGGTTGAAGAGTGGTCAGCAGGGGCCGTCATCGATCCGCCTGCTACCGATTTGGCGCGTGTCACGAGCCTTGCAAAACGATCTGCCAGTGCTGACCTGCAGTTGATTCTTGATAAGGCGCTTGATGGCCAAGAACTGGCTCAGGCTGACATTGTACGTCTGTTTCAGGCGCGCGGAGACGACTTTACACATGTCTGTCAGGCAGCCGATCAGTTGCGAAAGAAAGTCGCTGGTGATGAGGTCACCTATGTTGTTAATCGTAATATCAACTACACCAATGTGTGTTATTTCAAGTGCCAGTTCTGCGCCTTTTCCAAAGGCAAGATGAGTGAAAATTTGCGTGGTCGACCTTATGACCTGACGCCAGAAGAAATTATGCGGCGTACCCGTGAGGCCTATGAGCGCGGTGCGACGGAGGTATGTTTGCAGGGAGGTATTCACCCTGAGTATGACGGCCAAACCTATATCGATATCTGTCACAGCATCAAGCAAGTGATTCCTGATATGCACATCCACGCGTTTTCGCCGCTGGAAGTTTGGCAGGGTGCCCATACACTGGGACTCAGCCTCGATACCTATTTGGGACAGCTCAAGGAAGCTGGGCTGGGGACTTTGCCGGGTACCGCCGCCGAGATTCTTGACGACGATGTTCGCGCGACCTTGTGCCCTGATAAAATCAATTCCGCGCAGTGGTTAGAGGTGATGGAAGCGGCCCATGGGCAAGGCTTCAATACGACGGCGACGATTATGTACGGACATATAGAGACCTATGAACAGGTCGCTAACCATTTGTTGAAGGTGCGTCGCTTGCAGGCGAAAACGGGCGGCTTTACGGAATTTGTCATTTTGCCGTTTATTCATATGGAAGCGCCCATGTATTTGAAAGGCGGGGCGCGTAAGGGGCCTACCTTCCGCGAAGCGATATTGATTCATGCCATATCGCGATTGGTGTTAAATCCTTTGTTTCGTAACATTCAGGCGTCTTGGACTAAGCTCGGCCCGGACGGCGTGAAAGCCTGCCTGCGTGCCGGCGTTAACGATCTCGGTGGTACGTTGATGAATGAAACGATCACTCGCGCGGCAGGAGCAAGTCATGGCCAGGAAACATCGCCGGAGCAGATGGAACACATCATTTCCAGCATGGGTCGCCAGCCGAGACAACGAACGACCAGTTACGGTGAGGTGAGCGAGGTTCAGCATCAGCGCGCACTGGGAGCAACAGACCTGGCTGAACCCGTCTATAGCGCCGCAAAAAAATATGAGCGGGTGCGCTCCAGCGTGAAACGAGAATTGTACCGTCCTGGTCTGCAGCAAGCAGATTCAGGGCAAACTGCCATGGGTGTGGGCCACGACGATGGCGACAGAATATCCAGCGCAGATATTATTTAAGATAGAGATTCGAACAAAAAAAATGTCAATTTAACTGGAAAATAACTATGCCTGTACCACAACGCACCGCACTCACATTGCCAGACCCCCGGGGTGTGGCTGAAACGATTGAATTGGCGAAATGGGCCGAGACCGAGGGTTATGATGATTTGTGGTTTGCTGACAGTTCAGGTGTTGATGCCCTGACGACAGCCGCGGCAGTCGCGCTGGAAACCAGTCGGGTGCGTATTGGTACGGCGATTATTCCGGCGTTTTCTCGTACGCCTGCAGTGCTTGCGTCGACTGCCCATGTTCTGCATCAGCTCTCAAAGGGCCGCTTTATTCTAGGGCTGGGTTCGTCGAGTCAAACCATGATGGAGAATTGGCATGGTTTGAAATTTGAAAAGCCCTTGTCTCGCGTGAAAGAAACGACACAGTTGATCAAGAGTATGTTGGCTGGTGAAAAATCCAACTTTGATGGAGTGTCGGTCTCCAGTCATGGCTATCGTCAACTTCCCCTTGAGCCCAATGCGCAACCCGTATACATGGCTGCTTTGCGCAGTAAGATGTTAGAAACAGCGGCGGAGTTCAGTGACGGCGTCATCCTTAATCTGTTTCCCATCGGTGCGTTACCGCGCATGATGGAACACATTAAAATAGGTGCTGAACGGGCCGGCAAGAAAATCGAGGATGTTGAAGTCGTCTGCCGTCATCAAGTGATTGTGACGGATGATAAGGACGCTGCACGAAATTCTATTCGTGCAGCCTTTGCTCCCTACTATGCAACGCCAGTGTATAACGCGTTTTTGGCCTGGGCCGGATACGAGGAAGTGGCCCAACAGATCAAAGAAGGCTGGGCCGCCAAAGACCGTGCGAAGACCACGAGCGCATTAGATGATCAGTTGGTTGACGATATCGCGATTCTGGGTACTGCCGAAGAATGCCAGGAACGCATTCGTGAATATGGCCGCATGGGAATCACGACACATATCATCTCCTGCGTTTCGCCGAAGCATGCACATGCGACCTACGATGCGTTCACCAGTAAAAATTTCAGCTTCTAGGCGATAAAAAGTAGAACGTAACATATTGTTCATAGCCGCTCGCTACCTGCTTGGTGACGTGGCAACGAGCGGTTAGATAACTTGTGAATTGAGGATAACAGATGAAACTTGGCATACTTAACGGCTATTCAGGCCGCAACATAGATGTTGGTATCGAGAAAATAAAGGCCGCGGAAAGCATGG
>JBLHRT010000147.1:0-7115 GCA_047626255.1 Candidatus Azotimanducaceae bacterium | reverse complement strand
CGCATCTGGGGCACCCAATACTTGGCTGCGATCTCTATGCTCACCAACAGGCCTTTGAGGCGGCCCCGCGATTAATGTTGCATGCGACTCAGCTGTCGTTCTTGCATCCCGCGACGGGCGAACGCCGGCAGTTCGAGGCGCCCGCACCGTTTTGAACCCCTGGTCTTATGGTTTCTCCGCAATAACCGTCGCTCGCGTTGGCGCAACATACCCTTCAATAGATTTGTTAACGTCAGCGGGGTCTAAAAAATCATTGAGCGATTGAAACGTCATCCAGTCAGTCGCGCGTTGTTCCTCGGTGCTGGTCTGGTTGATGTCAACGGTGCGCACGTTGACAAAGCCCGCCCGGCGCAGCCATGTCTCCAGCATTGGTGCGGCGGGTAAAAACCAGACATTGGCCATCTTCGCGTAGCGATCTGCGGGCGTTAGCAAGGTTTGTTCGTCGCCGGGCACGACCAACGTCTCGAGCACTAGCTCGCCGCCGGGGCGCAGAAAGCTGGCCAGTTCAGTGAGGTGATCTATGGGTGATCGGCGATGATAAAGCACGCCGAGAGAGAACACGGTGTCGAAGCATTTGAATGCGGGCAGATGCTCGCTACGCAACGGCAGTAGGTATGCCGGAAGGTTCGGCAGGTACTTTTTGCAGGTGTGGAATTGATACAGGAACAGTCGTGTTGGGTCGATCCCTAGCGCAAGGCTAGCCCCCTCACTGGCCATGTGAAACAGGTGATAGCCGTTGCCGCAGCCTATATCCAGCACGGATCGGCCGGCGAGTGGCGTGATGTGTGGTTTCAGGCGCTGCCACTTCCAGTCAGAGCGCCACTCTGTGTCGATATGCACGTCGAACAGGTGCCAGGGTCCCTTGCGCCAGGGAGTGAACTGCATCAATAGGTCGCGAAATTCGTGCTGGCTGATGTCTAGGTCTTGTGCGGAACCGAGGTGGATGCCGTCAACACCTATCTGGGTGTGGCTTGGTAGAGTGGCGGGTAGTGTCGCGAAAGCTTGGTCCCAGTCTGTTTTGCGGCCGTGTTTTTTCTCAATGTATTCTTGTTGCAAGGCTTTCTGTAGTGCGGGAAAGTGGCTGGCGAGTATTTCGGCTGTGGTGCTTTTGTTGGTAGCGGTGCTTTTTTTGGCTGTCGTGCTGCTGCCGGCAATGGCGCTCTCAGTAGCACTAAAGCCAGCGGCGGTAAAAAACGAGGCGGTCAGCTGATCAATATCAGACATGCTATTTGATCGCCAAAAACGAAGCGAAATTAAAACACCGTAAATACATCTGCGCAGAACTAAAGCCTGCCTGTTTAAGGCGTTCCAAGTGTTGCTGCTCTGTGTTCGGAATCAGCACATTCTCGAGCGAGGCGCGCTTTTGCGCGATCTCAAGATCACTGTAGCCATGATGGCGTTTGAAGTCGTGATGTAGTGTGGTCATCTGTGTTTGCTGGCTTTGATGCTCAAAGCATATTTTCTCTGACAGGATCATGGCGCCACCAGGTCGCATGTTTTCTGCAATGCGTGCCAGCAGGTCTGGACGCTGCTCGTCAGGAATAAACTGCAGAGTAAAGTTCAGCACCACGATTGAGGCGTTGGTGAAGTCGGTGGTCTGCATGGACTCTTCGCGAATCTCGATACTGGCCTGGCTGTTATCGCGACTCATATTCGTGCGGCAGCGCTCGACCATGGCAGCAGAGTTGTCGACACCAATGACGTGACAAGAGGCCGGTAACTGCTGGCGAATTTTCAACGTTGATGCGCCCAGCGAGCAACCCAGGTCGTAGCAGTTGCTATCGGGTTGGACGTATTTAGCGGTCAGTTGGCCGATCAAATCCAGCAACAGCGGGTAGCCGGGTACCGAGCGGTTGATCATGTTTTCAAACACGTCGGCAACCCGGCCATCAAAGGTAAAGGCGCCGACGCTATCGAGTGGTTGCGCGTAAACAGTATCTTTTTTCATAGAATATCAACAAGGTCTGGTGGAGTCGTCTCGGGTATAGCGATGGTCGCAGGCCGAAAACGTTGTCATTGCCCCTGTGACCCACGGGGTCAGAGCTTGATTTGTCGGTCATAGGGGATAATATTGGGGCAAGGCGGCGTGATAGACAAGCCGTGGGGTGATTTCTTCGCGGAAATGCGCCACGGCCGGAACATAGTGTTCGTTGCATCAATGATGGCATGTGACTCATTGACTAAGATTAAGTGTATGTGACGAGGTATGTGGCAGGAAGTATGTGGCAAGCAGTATGTGACGAAAAGTTGAGGTCGATGCAGGCCGGTAAACGCCCATAGCGGTGAGGGCGAGATGGTGGTTTGTATCTGTCAGTACAGTAATTGATAGAGGCGTCTAGCATGAGTGTCAGCATTCTCAGAATCAATACAGCGGGTCGGGCAATCGAGTGGCTCAGTTGGCAGGAAGCTGTATGCCTGCACGCCCGCGACCTAGTGAGCTGGACCTACGGCGAAGAGGTGATGTCCGTGCGGGGCGGCCAGTCTCGACTGACGGGACAACAGTCTTGCCTGACCTTAAATAGCATCATCGCCTGTCGCGGCAAGGTTGTTGATAACGGCCGCAAGTCGCCCCCATTAACCAACCGCGCCCTGTTCCGCCGCGACCAAAATGTGTGTTTGTATTGTGGGCGCCTGTTTGGTGACGCCGACTTGAGTCGCGACCATGTGCACCCTCTGTCTAAAGGCGGCCGTGATATCTGGACCAATGTTGCCACCGCCTGCAAGCGTTGTAATGCGCGCAAGGGTAATGTTGACCTCGACGGCTGTAGTATGCAGCTTCTGGCTTTGCCCTACATGCCTAACCATGCCGAGTACCTGGCCTTGTCGCACAGCGGCCGTATCCTCGGCGATCAGATGTTTTTTCTTAAACGCCAGTTCCCATCCAAGAGTCGTTTGCTGGCTGAAAACCAGACGTTGCTGGCGCCCGTTGGGTAAGATTTCTAACGTGCTGTATGCCAGGGGCCTGGCGGCGGCTTATTTGATAATGCCGTGTTGCCGCATTAGCGCCTGCTGTTCAGCGGTGATGCCAATCTCGCTTAGCAACTCTGCCGTGTGCTCACCTTGGCGCGGTGCGCCGTAGCGAATCACTGGCGTGGTTTTGCTGAAACGAGCAGCAGGGCGCGTCTGGCGAATGGTGCCTGCCCCTAGATGTTCGATTTCAATAATCAATTCGCTCGCGACAACCTGTGGGTGCTCGATCATGGCCTTGCGCGTTAACACCGGTGCGCAGGGCACACCTGCTGCATCAAGCAAGTTCAGCCAGTATGCAGCGCTTTCATGCAACAGGGCAGATTGCGTTAAACGTAGGCGCTCATCGGCATTTCGGTCACGCAGGGCAGGCGTCGTAAAGCGCGCGTCAACAAGCCATTCCGGCTTATCCAGTGCCGTGCATAGTGCTAGCCATTGGGGATTACTCATGGCCGAGACACTGATGTAGTCGGTGCGGGTTTCATAAATCAGATCAATAAACGTGGCCGCTCGTTGGGCGCTGACTTCTTTGCCTACGAAGGTTTGACCCGCCATATCCGACGACCATAAAAAGGCTACCACGGCGTCCAGCATCGACACGCGAACATGTTGTCCCTCACCCGTTCGTGCGCGCGCGAGTAAGGCCGCGCAAACCGCTTGGGCGGTGGTCATACCGGTGAGCTTGTCAGGCAGAATAGTGCGTATCAAGCGTGGACGTTCCTCATCAGAGCCGGCTTGAATAGTGGCTAAACCACTAATGGCTTGAATGATAGGGTCGTACACCGGCTTATGCGACAGGGGCCCCGTCTCACCGAAACCGCTAATCGACACATAGATAATGTCGGGCTTAATCTTACGTACCTCGTCTTCACCAATGCCTAGTCGCTCCACTACACCGGGTCTAAAGTTTTGAATAAACACATCTGCCGTGGCTGCCAGCTTTAACAGCGCGGCCTTGCCGTCCTCGGTTTTCAAGTCGAGGCTAACGGCGCGTTTATTGCGATTGTTGTTCAGAAATGTCGCGCTGAACTGATGTTCGCCGTACCCAGCGCCGCGGGCATGATCCGGGCTGGTGACTGACTCGACCTTGATAACATCGGCACCCTGGTCGCCCAGTAACATGGTGGCGAAAGGCCCAGAGATGACAGTCGTTAAATCGAGTACGCGATAGCCGTGAAGGGGCCCGGTCATAGATAGATACCTGCTGGCGGAGAGAGATTTGTCACCGATTGTAGCGACTGTGCGTACCGATGCAAGGCAGGTGGTCTACAACGGCTTACCCCGTTTGTATTGAGCTCGGGGTCTGGGCTGAGCTCTGCGCCGGCATTGAATCTGCGCCTCGTGCCAGCCACTGGTTGATAAGCGCTGCCTGATCCATCGGTCGAGAAAAGAAGAAGCCCTGGAATTCATCACATTGCATATCGAGCAACGTCTGATACTCACCGTCATGCTCAACGCTGCCGGCGATAACACGAATGCCTAAGGTATGTGCCAGGCTGATGAGCGCACCTACCAGTTTGGCTTTGCGGCTCGCTTTGTCGATGTTGCCGACCAGCGAGCGATCCAGTTTGATATAGTCCAGCGGAATGTCTTCGAGATGGCGTAGGGCCAGATCGCCGCTGCCAAAGTTATCGAGGGTGATTTTCACGCCGTGACTCTTGAGAAGCTTGATCTGCGGCAGGCACACGTCCATGTACTCAATGAGTCGAGATTCCGGTATTTCAATACATACACTCGCCGGTGGCAGACCTAACAGATGGATATGGTCAAGTAGGCGCTGGCTGTAGTCCGGCATCATAAACTGGTTGCCAAAGACGTTCATCACCAGCCGATTGAGATGGATGTTGTCGGTCTTGCACCGCCTATATAGGTTCGCCAGACAGGTGAGCGCATAGGCACTCAGGTGGTCGCCGAATCTGACGGCCTCGGCAACAGGGATAAACCTGGTGGTGGATATATTGCCCATACTATTATCGTGCCAACGCGCCAGTGCCTCAGCGCTGTAAACGCCGGGTTGATCGGTGCTACTAATGTGTTGAAAGAGCATCGTCATATCACCCTTATCAATCGCTGTGTCTAGTTTGAGCTCAATCATACGTTGCTGTTTGTGCTTGGCGGCGAGGTTTTTGGTATAGAAGCAGGCGAAGTGTTGGCCGGACGATTTAGCCTCGTACATCGCCAAGTCAGCGCCTTCAATCAATTTTTCGACACTGCTGACCTCCGGAAACGTAGCGATACCTATGCTGGCTGTCAGCGACAAGTGATGCCCTTCGATTAGCATGGGTGCAGAAATAATATTATGGATCTTGCGCGCCACCGAATACGATTGAACCGAGTCATCAAGCACGGTTGATAGCACCACAAACTCGTCGCCGCCCATGCGAGCAACCGTATCACCAACGCGCAACTGATCCTTGAGACGTCGTCCAATTTCAATCAACACCAAGTCGCCGACACCATGGCCATAGTTATCGTTGATCGCCTTAAAACCATTCAAATCAAAATACAGTAAGCCAATGGATTTTTTTATTCGTTTTGCCGACGCAATAGATTGCTCGGCAACCTCCAAAAAATACGCCCGATTGGGCAGCCGTGTCAGACTGTCGGTTCGGGCCAGCAGGCTTAGTTCGGCGTTACGTTGGTCGGCTATCTCAAGCGCTTTTTTGAGCTCCAAGTCTATTAACTTGCGCTCAACAGCATAGTGCATAACGCGCGACAACAGCTCGGCATTGACCTGATTTTTAGAGATATAGTCTTGGGCCCCCATTTGCAGGCAGGCAATTGCGGTATCGTCATCGCCAGTACCCGTCAGTATGACAATAGGTAGGGTTGGAAATTGTTCGACGAGCAGCGCGATGGTGCGCGTGCCGAAACCATCAGGCAAATCGAGATCGAGAATGATCGCGTCAAACGGGCTTTCTCGCAACATGGTGCAGGCGGTGCTGAGGAGCGTTGCCAGCGAGAGATCAAGAGGTCTGCTCGCGCCCCTGTGCAGCATAGCAGTGATGATCTCCGTATCGAGAGGGTCGTCCTCCACCAACAGGTATTTTAGGCTCTCGGCTTCCATCAGCATCTAGGTGCCGACCATTGTGTGTGGCAAGTGACAATTGACAGTGAGCCCGTGATCGACATTGACTGAGAAGCTGAGGTTACCTCCGTGCCGTTTCAATATTTGGTCACAATAAGCCAGCCCCATACCCAAACCCGGTAGGTTAGCTATTTGCTGGGTGCGAAAAAATGGCATGGCCATACGCTCAAGATCTCTTTCCTTGAGGCCTGTACCATTGTCGATGATCTGCAACATATGCTGGTCGTTGTCTTGTTGCCATCGAATATGAATTTCTAGAGGACGATCTGGGCTTTGGAAACGTACCGCGTTGTTGATCAATTCGAGTAGTAGTTGGCGCCATTGCCCCATGTCGCCGTCGATCTGCGGTAGCGCCTCGACCTTAAGTGTGTAAAGGCTGCCTTTGGAGAGGCTTTTCAGTATTTCATCGATACCTATTTGGATCGGTATTAAAGGTGTGATCATCAGCCTGGAGAGGGTTGATAGGCTCTTTAGCATATCTTGCGCACGTCGTCCTTCTGAACTAATTAGCGCGAGGCAGTGCAGCTCCTCTTCGTCGAGTTTTTCCTGGGTGCTGACACGCAACAGGTCGGCAGAGTCAATCATTGCTCTGATAGGCGAGCTCAAGTCATGCGTGATCACCGACAACATAGAGCGGAGCTGCTGGCTATGCTCATCGACTTGACGCTGGGTCGCGGTTGTAGGTTCAGTGTAGTCCATCAAGTAAGGATAGCTAAAGACAGGGGCAGGGCAAGTTTATGACCACTCGGAAGGATGATTCCTTCAGAAAATAGTGCAGCCAGGTTCGGCGACGCGCAAAGCGGGCGCGAACGTTGGTATAAAAGGTGACATGGGCTTTGCCAAAGCCGACCAAATGAAGCAGAATACGCGCCGAGTGCACCCATAGCTCAGCTGGATAGAGCACCAGGCTTCGAACCTGGGTGTCGGGGGTTCGAATCCCTCTGGGTGCACCAGTTTTTATCTTCAAAAAGGCTTCGCCAGTGTCGGGGGGCTGTGCGCCCCAGTTCGCATCCCTCTGGGTGCACCAGTTTTTATCTTCAAAAAGGCTTCGCCAGTGTCG
>JBLHRT010000146.1:0-7210 GCA_047626255.1 Candidatus Azotimanducaceae bacterium | reverse complement strand
TCATCAATTTCGGTGATGAAGCCCGGCCATTGGTTCAGTAGTGCCTGGCGCGCTGGCCAGTCATAGTGATTCAACCAGTAGTCCTGTAACTCCTTCATGTAGGCCAGTGGTACGCCCTGAGTCCAGTCGCCGGGGGTTTCCTTGTCTGGCCAACGGGTCATGGCAAGGCGCGTGTGCAGGTCTTTGATCTGGTCAGCAGGCACATCAATAGCGTAAGGGCGAATATCACTCATAAGATCTACTCCGATTCGTTCATGGTAATGACAATTTTGCCGATGGCTTTACGGTTCAGCATTTTCATGAGTGCGCTGCCTGATTTCTGTAAAGGTAATGTTTCGCCGGCAACCGGATTGAGACGACCCTCTGCAATCCACTCCAGTAGGCGCGTCATCACGGGGCGTGATTGGCCAGGGTTGGCCGCTATATGGCCGCCCCAGTTAACACCGACGATGGAGCAGCGCTTGAGCAGGGCAAGGTTCAGCGGTATACGGGGTATCTCACCTGTCGCAAAACCAACAACTAGGTAGCGTCCGTCTGGACCTAGGCTGCGCAGGGCGGGTTCTGCGTAGTCTCCGCCGACGGGATCGTAGACCACGTTTAATGGTCGACCGTCGAGGATCTTGGCCAAGTCCTTGCGCCAGTTTTCCTTACTGTAATCAATGACATGATCGGCTCCTAGTTCGAGGCAAGCATCGCGCTTTTTCTTCGTTGATGCAGCCGCGATGACCTCGGCGCCCAGTGCACGTGCTATATCGATAGCCGCCACGCCAACGCCGCCGCTGGCGCCGAGAATGAGTACAATTTCTCGGGGCTGGACATGGCCGCAGTAGGTCAGTCCATGATAGGCGGTACAATAATTAACCAGAAAGCTGGCGGCACTCTCATGAGAAAGCTTCTCGGGTATGGGGGTGCAGGTATTTTCATTCAGGCAGATCAATTCTGCCAGACCGCCATTGCGTGGCATGGCGAGAACCCGCTGGCCGACGCGCAAATGCTTCACGGCCTCACCGGTCTGCTCAACGATCCCAGAAATCTCATTGCCGGGAATAAACGGTAAATCGGGTTTGATCTGATAGAGGCCAGCGACCGTCAAAGCATCGACATAGCCTAAGCCGGTGGCCTTTATGCGAACTAAGACCTCATGCTCTGTAGGTACTGGATCATCTATTTTACTGACACCGAGTTTTGTCGGTGACTTGAATTCTTTGCAAAGGATCGCGCGCATCGTTGTACTCGTAATTTTTAGAGGAGCAATATACCACAGCCAGTATTCTGGCCAAGGTGCTATTAGCAGACTTACATTAATTTTTATGGAAAAATCTGTCACTGAGGGGCGGGCACACAGCGCCGGCGTTAGGGTCGTTGGGTGCTCGTGATAAGCTGGTGCGAGAGAAAACCTGATGTCTTGCGTGTGGAGGCAAGTGATGAGTAACGATCAAGTAAAACGCAGTGGCATTTTCTATGTTAAGGAGCCGGCCGGCGTGGTGGTGATGTGGCGCGGAGAAGTTGTGGAGCGCTATGCCAGTGTGGAGGCGTTGGTAGAAGGTCACGTAAAGGGGCAGCAGGCATTGGAGCGTGAGATGGAGCGAGTACTTCAAGCTCAGTATCGGCCGAATCATGACTGAGCTGGGCAGGGACGTCTGACGCCATAACTATTTAGCCCGTGGTCTTGGTCATTGCGTCTTCAAGCAGGCTGTTTATTTGTTGGCGAAGATCGGCGAGGCGAAATGGTTTGGGCAGAAAAGTACTGGCGGCTGAACGGCAGACGTGTGTATCAAAATCTTGCTGGCCATAGCCGCTGATCGCAACGATAGGCAGGTTGGGTGTCTGGCTTCTTAGTTTTGCGGCGAGCTCAAGTCCGTGCATGCCAGGCATTTTCAGGTCAATGACAGCGGCGTCGACCCGGGCACTGTTGATATGAGTGAATTGGGCCGAGATATGTTTGGCAAATAGCATGAGTCCTTCGAGAGCGTTGGCGGCTGTAATGACGGCATAGCCATCGTTCTCAAGGGCTATTTGGGTCATTAGCCTGACGTCACTGTCGTCGTCGACGACGAGTATTGTGCCACGCGATTGAATAGTCGGGCCGGTGGCAGAGCGTGTTTCGGGTTGCCGTGTTTGATGATTTATTGTCGTTAGTCGCATCGATGAAGCTACCTGTTGCCGTTCCTGGATGATACGTTGCAGGTGGATAACACATGTTCAGTGCTGGTTGTGATGTGCCTGAATATACCGATAAAAACTTCTCGTCTCTGCGAGCGTCGCGAAAAATAAGGGCTATAAGTCAAGACGCTATCAATTAGTAAGCTATCTACTAAGAGTAATGGATTGTTTTGAAAAATAAAGTGTGTGGGCAAAAAATACTGAAAGAAACGTCGGGGCTGTTAAAACGTAAATTGATTGACGTCTAATCGCTGGTGGATAAGTGGTTTAGTGTCGGTGATGTGGCTTGAATGCTGCGATATTGAGAGCGAGATCGCTTAGGCATGGCTCTTGCGAGCGGATGAACACTAAAAGAGGGTATGGTGTGGTCGATATTGTAAGTAACGAGGTGCTGGGTTGGAATAGCGGTGCTGTCATTGAGGCTGTTGAATTTGCCTGCGGTGAGTCGGGTGTCGTCGTCGCGGTCGCGCATCAGCAGGGGCTGTTGGCGACGGGTGGTGATGCGTCAATGGTGGTCGACGTACTTGCGATAGAGCAGGGGGTCGTGGCCATTTTGGTGGGGATTGCCCAAGAGAAAGGCTTTCTTGAGGTCTGGGATCACTTGAATCATCACCTGGCGCCAGAGTGGACCCAACTGTCGCCTTGGGATGAGGCGAAGCTGTCGATCGAAACCGTTTTGACGATGACCACCGGCATGGATGATAGCTTGTTGCTGGCGGGTGATATTAATAGCTCATGGCGAGTCAACCATGTCGCTCATGGCTACCTTAAGGCGTTGTTAGAGACCGCGACGGGGTTATGTCTGGCCGACATCAGTCGCGCCTGGCTGTTTGAGCCGCTGGGCATGACGGATACTCGATGGTTCTCGCGGCAACAATCATTGCCTAACGGCACTGTGATATCGGGATTGATGACAAGTGCTGATGACTTGGCGAAGTTGGGCCAGATGTTGTTGCAACGAGGGCGGTTCGCAGAACAGAACGTGCTCTGTGATGCGTATTACCTCGATGATATGTTGCGGCCAGGCTCAAAAGAGAACCCGGCATGGGGTTGGCTCTGGTGGGTCAATAATACGTCGCACTTTATGATGCCGGAATCCACGACCAGCGTCGCCGGTGTGCCTGTTCCTGCCGCGCCGGCTGATATGTACATGACCCGGGGTGGCCATGGTAGCGTTCTGTGTATCGCCCCTTCTCTGGATATCGCGGTGGCCATGACTGCCACCGGCTCAATGCCGATGAGTCAATCACTGGAAATTGAGAATGAATTCTGGCGGCGTCTGCTGGCTGCCAGAGCTTAATTGAGAGCTTAACTGAGAGCCTATTTGAGAGCCTATTTGAGAGCCTAGCTGCGAACCCTCATCAAGCCTTCTTGCATGGCTGATGCGACGAGTTTGCCGTCGCGTGTGTAAAAGGCGCCTCGTGTGAAGCCTCGACCGGCGCCCCCTTGAGGGGTTTCCTTCATATAGACTAACCAGTCATTAACGTCAGGGTCATGATGAAACCAGATAGCGTGATCTAGGCTGGCCATCTGGGTCTTGCCCGACTTGAAGGCGCCCTTGTGCGGTAACATGGCGGTGGAGACTAGGTTCATGTCAGACGCATAGGCGAGTAAGCAACGATGCAAGTTGGGATCTGGTTCAACCTGCTGGCGATAGCGAATCCACATGGGGCTGCTGGTTTGATCGTCATCGGGTCTGGTTTGTTGATAGATGGAGCGACGTTCAAAAGCCCGTTCTCGCATGGCCCATTGCTGATCGGGATCATTGGCTCGTTTGGCGACGTCACTATCATCCTCGAGACTTTCGGGTGATGGGATATCGCGCATATCCATTTGATGAGTTAGGCCAGATTCACGGCGATGGAATGATGCATCCATGCTAAAGATAGCCTCGCCATTCTGCACCGCGACAATACGCCGGGTTGTGAAGCTCCCGCCGTCACGGATCTGTTCAACCTTATAGATGACCGGCACATCGGCACTACCTGGACGCAAGAAATAGCCGTGTAGGGAATGACAGGGACGCTCGGCGTCAACAGTGCGGGTCGCTGCTGCCAGGGCCTGTGCCAGCACCTGACCGCCGAATAAGCGAAAGCCAAAGCGCTCTTCGTTGCTACCGCGCCAGATATTGGTTTCGATGCGCTCCAGCTGCACCAGTTCGATCAGCCCCTGAGCCTGGTGGTTTAGCGTCATTTGGCCACAGCGCAGACACTGATTACGCCGTCGGCGACGCGCACGGGATAGGTCTTTATGGGTTCATAGGCTGGCGCTGCGAGTGCCTCGCCCGTGGTGAGTGAAAACTCGGCGCCATGATACGGGCAGGTAATACAGCCGTTATGCAGGCTGCCACCTTCGAGGCTGAACTCGGCGTGGCTGCACAGGTAGGCCACGGCGTGGTATTGGCCGCCATGTTTGACCAGCAGAATATCCTCACCGTCGAGCTCAACAAACATCTGGCCATCCTCTTGTATTTCCGAGGTGGCGGCGACTACATAAAATCCATCTGTCATTACAAATTACTCGTGTCGTTTTGTTGAGCCCCTGTCGAGCCCTATTTTGCGTCTCGCAGGTCAGGTAACTGATAGTTCTCAGCCTCAAGGTTGGCGCGAATTGTCTTCTTGTCGATTTTGCCTGTTGACGTCATGGGGATCTGTGTGACAAAAATAACATCGTCTGGCAACTGCCACTTGGCAAAGATCTCGGCACACTGCGCCAGTATCGTCTCGCGAGTCACCGTTGCACCTTCGGTCGCGATTACCAGTGCGACAGGTCTTTCGTCCCAACGAGGGTGCGGTTGGGCGACAACGGCCGCCTGCACAACGCCAGCTACTGAGACGATGTGATTTTCGAGATCCACTGAAGAAATCCACTCACCGCCTGACTTAATAAGGTCCTTCGAGCGGTCGGCGATAATGAGGTATTGCTCAGCGTCGATCCGGGCAACATCGCCGGTGACCAGCCAGCCATCGTGAAACTTATCAGGCTGTGAATCGTTGTAGTATTCAGCGGCAATCCAAGGGCCACGGATCAGTAATTCTCCCACAGCTTCGCCATCATGAGGCAGACGTTGCCAATCCTCATCAAAGATCTCAAGTTCCAGTCCCGGGATAGATAACCCCGCCTTGGCGACATTTTCGAATTGTTGGTCTTCCGTCATTCTGCGGTGTGAGCGCTTCGCCACTTTGCGTGACAGAGTACCTAACGGGTTGGTTTCGGTCATACCCCAGCCCTGAATCATTTCAACGCCGTACATGTCCCAATACCAGCGCATCATCGAGACGGGTGGTGCAGAGCCGCCACAGGTCAGTCTAGATAGCTGACTCAAATCAAATTTTTGGTGAGTGTCGGCTTCAAGGATCAAACGGATACCTTGCCATATGGTCGGTACACCGGCTGAAATGGTGACTTCTTCGTCCTCCATCAATTGCAAAAGTTTATCCGCTGACATGAATCGATGGGGCAGAACCTGCTTGCAACCGAGCATAGATGCTGAGAAGGGTAAGCCCCATCCCATGGCATGAAACATGGGCACGATGCCGCACAATGAATCCAGCGCCGACAGGTTCATTGAGTCGGTCATGGCTTGGGCCATCGTGTGTAAGTAAGTTGAGCGATGAGTATACATAACGCCCTTCGGCTTACCCGTTGTGCCGCTGGTGTAACACAGACCCATGGGCGCGTTCTCATCAATGAGCGGCCAATCAAAGGTCGTAGATTCGTGACTGATCAAGTCCTCGTAGTCAATACAGTTCGGAAAACTGGACTCTCCACCCTCACCGTGGCGGCAGATCACCAGCAATTCAACCGTAGGAATTTTACCTATTAGGGGTTCGAGTAAGGGCAGTAAGTCCTCGTCGGCAAAAATAACCCGGCTCTTGGCGTGGTTGATAATGTATTCCAGGTCAGTCGGCGACAGACGAATATTGAGGGTGTGCAGGACGGCCCCCATGGACGGCACGCCTTGGTAGAGCTCTAGGTGGCGATAGTTATTCCACATAAAGCTGGCGACTCGATCGCCGATCTCAATACCCTGCGCCGCGAGTGCACCAGCGACCTGGTTGGCGCGGTCCCACGTGTTCTTTAGGGTTTGTCGATGGGTTCCGTTCGCCTGCAGGGTCACCACCTCTTCATTCGGGTCGAGAGTGGCGCCCCGCCCAAGAATCCGAGACATCAACAGTGGCGTGTTTTGCATGGTCATCAAAGAGCTCCTAAATATAGATCTACCCGTTTGGATGTGTTCACAGACAGTCGATAGAATCGGCGCTAGGATAGCTGAAAATGAGCGGATGACAAAACGGTGTATTATCAATTTTAGTGATAGTGCGTGGGCGGCCTTATGCGCTCTGGCATCGGTGTGCAGCCGCCGCCGAAGGCTGGTCTTGCATGATCGGACACGCTATATTGATTTTTTTAGTAGGGCCTATGATGACCGAAACCGCCGCAGCTAATACTCCCAGTGCACAAGATCAGAGTCGATTGAGCTGGCCGGTGATCACCGCCTATGGCGCGCCAGGGGTGGGCGCCGGGTATATGTACCTGCTGATTAACTTGTATATCATGAAATTTTCAACGGATGTACTATTGATCGCTCCGGCCGTTATGGGGACTATTTTTGGTATCTCGCGAGTCTGGGATGCGATCTCTGACCCATTGGTCGGCTATTTAAGTGATCGTACCCGGCATTCCATAGGGCGACGACGTTTTTGGTTGCTGCTCAGTATCCTGCCGGTTGCTGGCTCTTTTATTATGGTCTTCTCGCCCCCCGCGAGCTTGGAGGGTAATGCTCTGATTGCCTGGATGGCGGTGGGGGTGATCGGGTTTTATTCAGCGGCGACCATCTTTATTGTGCCCCATATGTCACTGGGAGCTGAGCTGACGGGTAACTACCACGAGCGTAGTCGCTTGTATGGATTGCGCCATGCGGCGTTCACCATCGGCTCGATCTTGGCGCTCGTGAGCATGCAGTTGCTGATTAATGCAGAGCAGGTGAGTTCGGCGGCTGTGCGCCAGACAGCGTTTGAACTCAGTGCGCTGGCGTCCTTGGCAA